>CAMEOC010000102.1 GCA_945929285.1 uncultured Mucispirillum sp. | reverse complement strand
ATACATTTTCAGGAAAACCTTCCTGCTCTGGCACATTTCTTAAATTTTCTTTATACTGAAGCAAAGACAAACGATAATCATCATCAGCATTAATAACACCCAGCTCTACCTGCTCTTGATATTTTATAAGTAAAATATCAGCCTGTGTTAACAAGTAATCCCTTTTTGCTCGCACTTCTTCTGCAAGTTCTTCTTTACTAGGTTTATACTTATCTACTTTATAATCCGTAACAGCATTTGGGTTTTCCGCAATATATTGAGTAAGTTGATTATACTCTTCTAAATAATCACCACCATTATATACATGATAATCATAACCATTTTTTTCTATAATAAATGAACCATCTTCTAATTTTCTAATATTTTTAAACACTTTACCCTCAACTTATTTTTATTATTTTGCCTAAAAATGCAACATTAGTATCTTCAGTATTTTTAATATAACTACCACCTGCATAAAAACCGCTCCATATTCTGTCAATTTTATTATTTTTATTTAATAAAACTCTAAAAAATTCTATATAATATGTTCCGCCTTGTGGAAATCTTGTTTTATATCTCCATAATAATTCGTGAGATGATAAATTATTAACACTTAACACATCACCAATATTCATATTTAAATTATATATTTCTTCTTCAGTTGAAAACTCAGAAGAATATCTTCGTATACCAGATAACGGATATGCTTTTTTTGGAAAGCCATTAGCAGTAGTGTGGATAAAATCATTAAAAGTAATATCACTTTTAGATGCATCATCAATAAGTATATACTCATCATATGTGCCAAAATTAGTGCTAAACTGTAAAAACTTCAAATATCTTCGGTTTACTGCTTTTATAAAAAATAGAATACCAAACTTATCAATTAAATCTGCAACAGTTCCATAAGGTATATAAGTACAGCCAGATATATTGAGTGGTAAATTATTCCAAAACTCTTGTAATGTTGCATTTGGTGTTCCTATTTCTGTATATGTAAAAAAATTTTGAAAATTAAATCCATTATCTGTTCCTGTTCCACCCTTACCAATAGGCAATACACCATTTAGGCTACTTAATTCATGATTATGTTCTTTTATAGCAAATATTTCATTTGCATAAGTTTCAAGCATATACTGCTGGTGTGGGTCTTCTTTTTGAGTATGTTTTTTGAACTCTTCTTTTACATAATTTTGTGTAGCATAGCTATCACTTTCTGGCACATTTATATATATTTGAGCTTCACTGCTTATGGCAATTCTCATATTTATATCAATGTTTGCTCCTGCTCCTTCTGAAAGTTGTGGCTTATATTGCTCTGCAGTTCTGGCAATAGCTATCAAAGAGCCATCACTTGAAAAAAGCCCTGCTTCGCGTATATAATAGCCACCGCTACTGCTTGGCACAACAAGCTGAAATATCATTATATTTCTATCTACTTCATCAATAGATACACTACTGATAGTTGCCCTATATGTTTCATGTTTTAGAGCTGTCATATCTGGAGTTGGGTCATAACTTGTGCCGTTACTATCACCTACTGCCATTTCGGTAAAATCAAGAGCTGTTTCATTTGCAATAGCTTCTACCAGCTTTTGTTTACCAACATCAGTCAAAACAGTAAAATACTTATATCCTGCCATATTTACTTCCTCTTATTTATATTTATTTGTTTTATAATTACACTCATAAAAAGCAACCGATTTATTCGGGGCTTTTTATCCCTTATGAAATAGCAAGTGGTGAGCGAGCTATTTCGGCACAGGGGGATATATAAGGGGGACCTGTCCCCCTTATACTGCTTTATTCTATTTCTAATGCCTTAAACTCAGCATTAACACTAACACATAACGCCAGTTCTTCACTTTTCACCTTAGTAAATACAGGCTCTTTTATTACCACCCTTTTTATTCCTAAGCTCTGCAAATCTGCGATTAATTTATCTGGGTTAATATCTCTACCCAGCACTGATTTTTGCCACATAATATAATCACTTACTACCTTTTGCACTTTTTCATCTGCTATAAAATCTCTTTCTTCATAAAGATAATAATCTATATCAACATTAAATTCTTTTTTTACAGGCTCTAATACTTCTACTTTATCAGTTAAAGGGCGCACTTCTGATGCAGAAAGTTTATTATTTATTGATGTAAGTAATTCTTCACTAGGTAACTCTCCCCCTGTTAATAGTGGGTATATTTTAACAACTCCCGGCTCATCTGATACCACAGCAACATCTATTATATCACTTGATACTGATTTGGTATGATATAAATAAGCAATGTTAGGGCCTGCCACAGAAAAAGTTTCTGGTGCTAAAAAAATACGCTGCCTATAGCTTTCATCACTTTCAATATCTGTTCCACCTTTGCTTTCAGTTATATTTTCCACAGATTTCAAATAAGCAACATTATCTACAATTTGGGTAATCGAGCCTACTCCATAGCCATTACCACTACTGCCAGCAACTAAAGCACTGGCTATTACATCTATGCTTTCAGCCCCTGCTGGAATTTCTGCATTTTCTATTGTGGCAAAATAAATAACGCTGTCAGCTGTAATGCGAGTGCCTTTTGGAATAAGCACAGTATTGGATGTGCCTGCAACACGAGAAAAACGGACCGTGCATAATGATGCAGTAGCTTGCAGGCGATTAGTGCCTGTAAGTTTTCCTAAAGCATCAAGGTTTTCTTCAGTTGCATAATCTATAAAATTTTGCTTTATTTTCTCATTAATAAGTGCAGAATAGCAGGAAAGCACATAAGCAATAGATTTTAAAAAAATATATATAGGGCTTGCAGTAGTTATTTCTTTTTCCCCTTCTTCAAGGCGCAAAGCATTATAAGCATTAATAATGCTTGATTCTATTTCTAACGGATTATCTGATAGTAAATTTAAATCACTCATTAATCTATCCTTTCAGTTTGATTATTGGATAAAGCCTATTATTTTCATAAGTAAAACTTATTTCATCTATTTCTGCTCTAGGCTCATACTCTTTTATAGCCTGCTCTATTTCATCTCGGGCAATGCTTTCTGCCCTGCTATTGGGTTTATCAATAAATCTTGCAGCAAGCCCAAAATCACGAGCCATAGCACATGAATATTTATAAGTAGATAAAATAAAAGCCACATTTCTTTTTATTTCTGCTTTTTCATCTGTTTCAAAAAGATTTATATTATTCATTATTTGCCTCAATAATTATTTCTGTATTGGTATAAATTGCACCACCGCCAAAAAATACACCTTCTAAATTATTATCAGTGTATAACTGCTGGCAGGTATTTATTTCAGTATGAGTTATCATAAAAGCTTGAGAATAAATATAGCCATAGCTATTATTTTCAAACTCAAAAACTGCCACATGGCTTCTTATGTTTTTAAATTCATCTATCATGGCATATAAAAGGCGGATAGTTTCTTCATTTAATCCATCAAAAGCATTAGCATTTATTTTAAATGTATAGGGCTCGCCATCATCTTCAAACCATTCCGTTAGTTTAGCTTCTTTCATATCAAGAATATTGCAAACTCGCTCAACAGCGTATTTTGTGCCTTTAGTTTTATGTAAAATTAAAGCATTTCTAACAAGCTCCCTTTTTTGTTCTGTCGTTCCAGCAAATCGGTATGATTCATTAGCCAGTAAATGAAAAGTTTTAGCTAAAGCATCAACATATTCTTCTTCTAAAGTGTTATTATCAAGGCGGGCATAAATAGTAAGTTTATCAATAATATTATCAATATTAGATAAATAATTATCTATAATAGAGCTAAACTTAATAATATCTTTATTTTCTTTTAGACTTGCAGGAAGCAGGTCTATAAAGTTTGTATTTTTCATTTTTTACCTTTTCATGTAACATTCAAAGCTAGTAACATACCCTTGTGAATTTGATATACTATGTGTTACTTTTTCAACAATATATGTGCCAGCAAATACACCAACACCATTTATTTCAAGTTCGCAACCTGTAAAAATTTCAGGGTTTCCCATTAAAGATATAGTTGCTGTTATTTCTTTACCATTTGCCTTTTTAAGCTCAGCTTCTGCTATTGATTTAGCATCTTCTGAACTTTCTGCATGTTTATCTATTATCAAAACAGAATCGTTTTTAATGTTTTCATCTTCTGCCCTGTATGTAACAACTTCCCCAGTTTCAGTGTTAAAATACTTCACTTCGGCTGCTTTATATATACCAAATGTTTTACTTTTAAATTCATAACTTTTCACATCTTTTGGGCTTAACTTAATGCCAGTATTTTTTATACTGCTATCATATACAATTATTTTATCATTTGAGATTTTACTTTTACCCCCAGCTTTATCTATCTGCATAAATAAAAATGAAGCATCAGAATAATAAAGTTGATAAACTCTAGAATATTTAATATTATTTTTAGCCTTATAAATAAGGCCCATATTATTTTCACTGGCGATTTTTTCACACATTTCTTTTAAAGTTATATTTTCAAATGTGCGGCACCTTAACTCATTAAAAAAAGCACCAGCACATTTTTCCGAAATTGCTTTTATAGAAAATGTGCCAGCACTTGATAATGTGAGCTCATCAATAATAAACCTGCCCCAATTTACCTTGATAACTTCACCCATTTTATACCAATCATATAATACTAAACCTATTTCAACTATACTTCCTTTTTCTGGATAATGGGAGCTAGACCACAGCCCACTTTTATTTTCAAGCAACAATTCTATTTCATCAGCTTTACCCTGCTCATTATCTGCAAACGTAAAGTTTATAAGGCTTGCTGATATATCTTTACTTATATCTTTACCTTTATATGTAATGTTTAAATTACTTATCCTTGCCAATTATCACTCCATTCATAAATTGAAATAAATTCAATTTATTCATTCCGTTTACTTTTATTAAAAAATACATCCTTGTATTTTTTAAAGTGCGTTTAGTCGCAGTAAATGCTCCTGCACTTACGCAAGCGAAGGCTCGTCCTGAGCCTTAAAATACTTTTACCCTATATACTCTTTCAAACTTAAGGATACATTTACTATTTCTAAATTGCCAAAATTATCCATCATACTATAAGCTTCGCTCATACTTTCAATAACAAAGCTGCCAATTTTTTTTTGGCCTAAAAAAAGCGGGTGAGCTTCAGCTTTTGTAAACATATTTTTTAATGCTTTTAAATCATCTACTATATTTCCAGTTACGCCTTCAATAAGTTGCATATTAAAAGAAATACTATCAGCTTCTAACCCCACAAACTGC
>CAMEOC010000101.1 GCA_945929285.1 uncultured Mucispirillum sp. | reverse complement strand
TGCAGCACGGAATACCCTTATTGCAATTTCTCCACGGTTAGCAGCTAATACTTTTTTAATTTTTCCCATAATTATCTCCTTAACCTAGAGTGGTATGTTACCGTGTTTACGTGGAAGGTTACCAACACGCTTATTAGCAAGCATTTCAAATGCACGAATAAGTTTTGGCCTTGTAACAGCTGGTTCTATTATTTCATCAATATAACCAAGCTCTGCCGCTCTATATGGGTTTGCAAAAGTATCTCTATATTCTTGAACAAGTTCTTTTTCTTTTGCCACTGGGTCGCTTGCTTCACTAATTTCTTTACGAGAAAGAATTTTAACAGCACCTTCAGGGCCCATAACTGCAATTTCAGCAGTAGGGTAAGCATAGTTAATATCGCCCCTTAAATGTTTAGAGCTCATAACATCATAAGCACCGCCGTAAGCTTTTCTTGTGATTAATGTAACTTTTGGCACTGTTGCTTCGCAGTAAGCATATAAAAGTTTTGCACCATGGCGAATAATACCGCCTTTTTCTTCGCTAACACCAGGCATAAACCCTGGAACATCCACAAGTGTAAGCAGTGGAATATTGAAAGCATCGCAAAAACGAACAAATCTACCAGCTTTAACAGAAGCATCCACATTTAAAGCACCTGCTAAAACTTGTGGCTGGTTTGCAACTATACCAACAGTTTTACCGTTTAATCTTGCATAGCCTATAATAATGTTTTTAGCAAAATCTTCCTGAACTTCAAAGAAATGGCCATCATCAACTACTTTTTTAATAACTTCTTTCATATCATATGGCATATTTGGGTTATCTGGAACAATAGTTTCAAGCCTGTTTGCATCATCAATAGTAGCTTTAAATGGTGCTTCTTCCATGTTGTTTTGTGGTAAGAAAGACATTAATTCGCGAACTTTAACAATACAATCTGTATCGTTTTCAGTAGCAAAGTGAGCAACACCACTTGTAGCATTGTGAACAGAACAGCCACCTAAATCTTCTTTTGTAACTTCTTCATTTGTAACTGTTTTAATAACATCTGGACCAGTTAAGAACATATAACTTTTAACCATAAAGATAAAGTCTGTTAATGCAGGGGAATAAACTGCACCACCAGCACAAGGTCCCATAATAGCACTAATTTGTGGGATAACTCCGGAAGAAAGTGTATTTCTTAAGAAAATATCTGCATAACCTGCTAAAGACTGAACACCTTCTTGAATACGAGCACCACCAGAGTCATTTAAACCAATAACAGGTGCACCCATATTAACTGCCATATCCATAATTTTACAAATTTTTTCAGATAATGTTTTAGAAAGCGAGCCACCAAAAACAGTAAAATCTTGTGCAAATACAAAAACAGTTCTACCGTTAACAAGACCTGTACCTGTAACTACACCATCGCCTAAATATTTCTGTTTTTCCATGCCAAAGTTTGTACAACGGTGTGTAACAAACTTATCAAACTCCATAAATGTACCTTTATCTAAAAGAAGGTCGATTCTTTCTCTGGCTGTAAGTTTACCAGCCTGATGTTGTTTTTCAATCCTTTGGATACCGCCGCCAAGCTCTGCTTGAGAGGACAGTTCCCTGAGTTTCTCAATTTTATCCTGCATAGACTTTTACTCCTTATGTGAGATTATTTCTATACTATATATTCAACACCATAAAAAATAATATGTCAACCATAAAATAAGATAAAAAAAGTAGTTTTTTGAAATATTTTTGACTTCAAATTTAAGGCGTATATATTATATAATAAAAAATCAAATATGTAAATAAATTATTTTACTAAACCATAATAAATTAAAATTTTTATAATAATAGTATTTTAGTATAATATTTTTAGCTTAAAAAATATGGAAGCATTGTTTTTATAAAAGTAACTTGTAAAATTTTACAATATAAGGTAGATTATATCAAATATATTAAATAAACAGGTGCTTTTTGCAGGATAAATTTTTATATAAAAAAGATGAAATTATAAATATGATAGATATACAGCCAAAAGAGCTTATCCGCACTTTTTACCCATTTACTCTTATTAGGCGTATATATTTAACCATAAGTATTTTTACAGGCAAAAGCTTAATTAACCATGCGGCTTCTGCTGCCTTTTACTTTTTATTATCCATTGTGCCACTGGCTTTATTTTTTGTATTTGTATTAGATATTTGGCTTTCAGGCTACGGCAAAGTATCTGATTATTTTTTTCAGCTTTTATCAAATATAAACCCTGCTATTAACAGGCAGTTTTTTGAAAACCTAGGGCTTTTAAAGGGCAGCAGCTCTTTTTATGGTATTGTGGGTGTTTTGGGGCTTTTATGGAGCTCACGGCTTGTATTTACAAGCATTAGAAATGGTTTTGATATTATTTTTACATCTAATAAAAAAAGGGGCATTATAAAAAATAACCTGGTATCATTAATATTTTTACCTATTACATTTATTGCAGGGCTTTCATTTTTTTTAATAAGTGCTCTTATAAAACAGCTTAATAAACTGGTGGTGGAGTTTCAGCTTACAGATATTATAGATTTATCATTTTTACAAACTATTACAAGCTATTACCCTATAATACTTGCCTTATTCATTGCCTTTATATTATATAAATTTATACCAAAAGTGAAAATAAAAGGCACATATGCTTTATCTGGTGCTATACTTTTTATAATAAGTATATATTTGGCCCAAAAATTATTAGGGGTTTTTATTGGGGCATCTCAGTATAACATAATATATGGGGTAATAAGTGCATTAATTGTAGCTTTAATATGGTCATATATTTTATTTATTCTTTTTTATTTTTATGCCACATTTATATATGTTATAAGCCACTATGCAGAACTGGAAATTGTAAAATATTATAACACATATCATTTTAAGCCTTTTTTTCTTGATAAATTAATGTTTACAACGGCACTTTCTTCCATGAAGCAGTATGAACTAAAATTAAATAAAGATGATATAATATTTAGCAAAGATGAAAAAGGGGGCTTTATTTATATTCTGCTTTCAGGGGTAGTATTTTTAGAAAGTGATAATAAATTTATTGCAGATATTCCCATAAACTCATTTTTTGGGGAAAGCGGAGTAATAGGGGATATGGTTTATTCCACAGATGCTGTGTGTCAGGTGCCAGGTTATGCTTTAAAAATACCAAAGGAAATGTATGAAAAAATAGTAGCTGTTAGCCCAGATATTTCAAAGGAACTTTTAAATAATATTATAGAGCGTAAAAATTAAGAAATAAATCAACGGCATCTTTTAAATTTTTAGCTGCCTTTTTTATGTCCCACTTTTGGTTTTCTACCGTGGTGGAAAAATTGGAAACAGAGCGTATATGGTAAGGCATAACATTAAACTTATTGGCAGCTATACCAAAAGCAGCCCCTTCCATATTTTCAACTAAAGCATTTGTTTTTTTCATATACTCATAAACTAAATCTTTTTGGCAGGCTATAAAAGAAACAGTGTTTGATGTGGCAGCCTTAAATTTTTCAGCATATAAAAAATCTGCTCCAAATTCATTATCTTGTAAAAAGCCTTTTTCATGTAATGTGGTAATAGTTTTGCCGTTAAAACTGCACTCATCCACAAGGTAATCTTTTTTTATGCTTACAATATCCCCAATATGCAGCCCGCTTTCTTCATATGCTCCGCATATACCTGTAAGAAGTGAATATTTTGGCTTATACTGAGAGAAGAAAAGGGCAGAAGTAATGGAAGAATTAGTTTTTCCAACCCCTGTAATAACAACTGGTATATTTTTATAAGATGATGTGTGAAAAAAGCCTGTTTTACTAAAATTTGTAATATTAAATATTTTTTCGGCTTCTAAAAACGAAGGTATAAAAATAACTATGTTTTCAAACATATGTTATTCTATACCTGCATGGTTTGTCCTATACATATTTGCAAGGGCATAAGCTCGTTTATATTCCTGGTTTGCAAGAAGTTTTACATTTTCTAAATCATCACCTGCTACAAACCGCACAATAATTTCTTCATCAGAAAGCCCTTTATTTTTCAGCTTTGATATGGTTTCAGAGGCTGCCATAATATTTTCTTCAAAATTATAAGGGTTTGAAAAAGAACTGTTTAAAAAGTCGTATGTGGAAATGGCTGTCAGCCCCATACCACCTGTTAATGTGATGCCATACTGGTTTGATTTAGAGATAATGACAGAAAGCATATTTTTATCTACACCGTAGATATCCACAGCTTTATCAATTAATATATCTATATCTTCCAGAGTTACACTTTCCATATTTATGCCTGTTTCCATAACAAAATTTTTGCCAAGGAAATATAAAGCCATAACCCTTTCATCATAAAATGAAGGATTTACAAGCTGTTTAGCATTAAAACCAACTAAAAAAGTAACTACATTTATTAACAACAAAATAAATACTGATGAAAAAAGAATTTTAAAATAGATTTTCTGTAACATAATACCCAACAATATATATTAATAATTTAGAAATATATTATAAAATAAGTAATGTCAAGCAAAATTTCTTAATAAATATGGCGAAAATATTGTATAAAAAATTTTTCACTTGAGAAAAATAAAATATATAATATAATATGGTATCAGGTATTTTATGTATTAGTGGAGAAACCTATGTTTGAAAATTTAAGCAACAGAGCAAGGCAGGTATTAGCTCATGCCAGGCAGGAAGCTGATAATCTTGCTCAACCAGTTATAGATACAGAACATATTTTGCTTGGGCTTTTAATGGAAAAAACAGGCATTGCAGCAAATATATTTACTAAACGCAATATTTCTATATCTTCAATTGTTATGAAAATCCGCAAAAGTTCAGATATGAGCGAAATATTTGTGGTAAAAGGTAATCTTGATTACAGCCAGCTGGTTACTAAAGTTTTAGAATATGCAGCAGAAGAAGCAGCTGGTATGGATAAAGAGATTATTGATACAGAGCATATTTTAATAGGCTTAGTGCGGGAAACAGAAGGCAAAGCCAGTGTTATATTAAACAGGCTTGGCTTTGATGTGGAAACTTTAAGGCGTGATATTAAAGGAATGTATAAAAAATCGCCTAATGAAAAAGACAGCTCATCAACCCCTATTTTAGATGAGTTTGGTAGAGATTTAACAGCTTTAGCCCGTGAAGGAAAATTAGACCCTGTTGTAGGCAGGCAGGAAGAAATTGTCCGCCTTTTACAAATATTAGGCAGAAGGCAGAAAAATAATGCTGTGCTTTTAGGTGAGCCTGGTATTGGTAAAACTGCCATTGTGGAAGGACTTGCCAGTAGAATGTT
>CAMEOC010000100.1 GCA_945929285.1 uncultured Mucispirillum sp. | reverse complement strand
TACAGAACTCAAACCGTATAATTTTAAATCTGTCCAAAAATTTGGGTTCGCCTCAAATATTTCTGCCCCTAAATTTTATGTAACCTTATATTTTTAAGATTTATATTATCTTATAAAAGGTTTAATTTTTTCATATCATCAATTAATGTTTTAACAGCATTAACAGAGTTATCAAAAAGAGCTTGTTCTTCGTCATTTAAAGTAAGCTCAACAATTCTTTCTACACCTTTACCGCCAAGCACAGCAGGAACGCCTACATAGTAGCCGTCAACGCCGTATTCGCCATCAAGGTAAGCACAAACTGCTAAGACTCTTTTTTGGTCTTTAATAATAGCTTCTGCCATTTCAATAGCTGAAGCAGCAGGAGAATAGAAAGCAGAGCCAGTTTTTAAAAGTGCAACCACTTCGCCACCAGCTTTTGCAGTTCTATCAACTATTTTAGCCATAACTTCTTTTGCTTTTTCAGCACTTTTATATTTTCTTTCAAAAAGTTCTAAAGCAGGAATACCAGCCACATTTGCATACCTAACAAGTGGAACCATAGTATCGCCATGGCCGCCTAAAACTAAAGCAGATACATCTTTAACAGATACACCAAGTTCCCAAGCAATAAAAGAAGCAAAGCGGGAAGAATCAAGCACACCAGCCTGACCTAATACTCTATTTGCAGGGAAACCTGTAACCTGCCTCATTAAAGTAACCATTGCATCAAGTGGGTTAGAAATAACAATAACATAAGCATCTGGAGCATATTTTTTAATGTTTTCACCAACACTTTTAATAATACCAGAGTTAATGCCTAAAAGGTCATCACGGCTCATGCCTGGTTTTCTAGGTACACCTGAAGTTACAATAACAACTCCAGCCCCTTCAATATCTTTATAATCATTTGTTCCTGTAACAGAAACATCAAAGTGGTCAGTTTTAGAAGCCTCAGAAATATCAAGAGTTTTGCCTTGTGGTAAGTTTTCCACAATATCAAGCATAACAACATCACCGAGTTCGCGTTTAGCAATTAATTGAGCCATAACGCCACCAATTTGTCCGCCACCAATTAAAGCAATTTTAGGTCTTTTAAATTCCATAACAATAAGCCTCCTCTTAGACTTTAGTATAATGCAATTATATTTTAAATATTTTTCTTATTGCAATTACTATCTTAATCCAACTTGCAAAAATAGTCTAATAAAAAATTAAAAAATATGAAAAAAATATTAAATAAAAAATATCTCTTAAATATTTTTATTGCTTATAAGGTTAATTTGTATTAATAATAAATAAGTGTTATACAAACACAAATAACGCAATTAAATGGTGAGGGGATATATGGATTTGAAAAATCAGATATTAGAAATGATACGCTTATCATCTACCAACTTATCTACTGATGTGGAAGAAGCTATTAAGGCAGCATCATTAAATGAAGAAGAAGGCAGCCCTGCAAGAAATGCATTAAATACTATTATTGAAAATATTTCTCTTGCAAGAAGCCAGTCTACACCAATATGCCAGGATACTGGTGCATTAATATTTTATGTGGACTATAAGGCAGGGGAGCATGAAAAAGTATATATAGATGCCATAGGGGAGGCTGTAAAAGAAGCAACAGCTAAGCAGTACCTGCGTCCTAATGCAGTAGACCCAATAACAGGTAAAAATAGTGGCAATAATACTGGCACAAATGCACCATATATCCATTTTCATCAATGGGATAAAGATTATACCCGCATCCGCTTTATGCAAAAAGGTGGCGGTTGTGAAAACTGCGGCACTCAATACAGGCTTCCAGATATAACTCTTGGAGCAGGCAGAGATTTAAAAGGTGTTAGAAAATGTATTATAGATGCCATATATAATGCTCAAGGCCAAGGCTGTGCACCTGGTATTATAGGTGTTGGCATAGGCGGGGATAGGGCATTATCTCACATACTGGCAAAAGAGCAGCTTTTTAGAAAAATGGGCGAAAGGCATATAGACCCAGAAATAGCAGCTTTAGAAGAAAATGTATTAAAAGATATAAATAAATTAGGCATAGGCCCTATGGGTTTTGGTGGTAAAACAACAGCATTAGAAGTGTTTATTGGCTATCAGCACCGCCACCCTGCAACATTTTATGTTTCCATTGCATATATGTGCTGGGCAAATAGAAGAAAAACTATGACTATTAAAGATGGCGAGGTGACTTATGCTTAAAATTACTACTCCATTATCTGAAGCAACTATAAAATCATTAAAAGTAGGGGATTCTGTATTACTTTCTGGTAGAATTGTAACAGCAAGAGATGCAGCCCATAAATTAATGGTGGAAGAAAAGCCGGATTTTATTCGTGAATATTTAAAAGATGCAGTTATTTACCACTGCGGTCCTGTGGTTAAGCAGGACAGTAAAGGTGAATGGTCTTTTGTTTCAGCAGGCCCTACTACATCTTCCAGGGAAGAACCATACCAAAGCACAGTAATAGGCGAATACGGTGTAAGGGCTGTTATTGGTAAAGGTGGCATGGGTCCTAAAACACTGGCAGGCCTTAAAGAGCATGGTGCAGTATATCTTCATGCTATTGGTGGCTCTGGCTCTGTAACAGCTTCAAGAGTAAAAAAGGTGGAAAAAGTTTTTATGATGGAAGAATTTGGCACACCTGAAGCTTTTTGGGTTGTGGAAGTGGAAGATTTTCCTGTAATTGTTACAATGGATGCTCATGGTAACTCACTTCATGCAAATATATTAGAAGAAAGTGAAAAAGTTTATAAAGATTTAATAAAATAGAATAATAAACAGGTAAAATTATATAACGGTATGGGGTAACTCATACCGTTTTTTTAGGTGAAAAATGGAGTTATGGCAGATAAAAGAAAGGCTTGAAAGAGAAAAAGATGAAAAAAACGCATTATTTTTTCAAAAAATCTCACCTACTGCAAAAAATATTACAGGTGTGCGTATTCCAATTTTAAGAAACCTTGCAAAAGATATTATTAAAAGTGGCAGTGAAAAAGATTTTATTGAAAATTATAAAGTAGTTAGCCATGAAGAATTTTTACTTAAAGGCATTGTAATATTTTCTTCTAAAATAAATTTAGTGGAAAAATTAAAATATATGGATAAATATGTGCCGCAAATTTATGACTGGTCAAGTTGCGATATAGTAATATCCTCATTAAAATGTAAAAATGATGAAGAAAGAAAACTGGTTTATGATTATATAATGAAATACCGATTTTCTGAAAATGAATATGAAAGCAGGTTTATGCTTGTTATGCTTTTAAGTAATTTTATAAGGGAAGAATATTTAGATAATATAAAAGAAATATTAGAAACAGAAAAGTTTAATAAATATTATACCCAAATGGCTGCTGCGTGGCTTATTTCTATAATGTTTGTAAAATACAGGGACTATACTTTAGATTATTTAAAAAATAATAGTTTAGATGATTTTACATATAATAAAGCTTTGCAAAAAATAAGGGAATCATTACGTGTAACAAAGCAGGATAAAGAGCTTATAAAGACTTTAAAACGATAATTTAATAGTATTAGGCAAACAATAAGTTGTATTGTATATTGTAATATTAAGATGAAGTAATTAAATTTATAAAAAAAAGGCAGGAATAATATGACAGAATATGAAAAACTAATATCAGGGCAGCATTACGACGGCAGAGATAAAGGCTGCTGGGAAAAGCAGGCAAAAGCAAAAAATTTAGCAGTAAAGTTTAATAACCTTGATTATAATAACAGTGAGGAACACTTTAAAATATTAAAAGAGATGCTAGGCTTTCTTGGGGAAGATGCAGATATTTTAGCACCTTTTAACTGTGATTATGGTATACATATATCTTTAGGTAAAGGTTCATTTGTAAATTATAACTGCTCATTTTTAGATACAGGCTATATAGAGATTGGGGAATATGTAATGATAGCCCCTGATGTAAAAATATATACAGCCACTCACCCTGTTACAAGTGATGAGCGTTATTATATTGATGATAATGGTAAAAAGTTTTGGAAAACAAGTGCTAAAAAAGTAAAAATAGGCAATAATGTATGGATAGGTGGTGGTGTAATAATTTGCCCGGGGGTAACAATAGGGGATAATACTACAATAGGGGCAGGAAGTGTTGTAACAAAAGATATACCATCAAATGTAGTTGCAACAGGCAACCCTTGTAAAGTTATAAGGAAGATATAAAAAGTCTTTAATAGTAATAGTAGGTAATACTTTTTAGCAAGTCAAAAAATATTCTCAATATAATTTTTATTATAATCAAATGAAGAAATTAAATTATTGAAGTAAATTTAAAGCATATAATAAAGTTAATCCTGCCTTTAATAAATAAAAGCAGGATTTTGAAGTGAGAAATGAGTTTATGTAAAAGTAAAGTGAACTTATTTACATTAAAATGGCCATACAACATCTATAACTTTTCCAAGCCAGCCTTTTTTAGTAGCTTGAGAAGTTGCACCATTACCAGTGTATGTGATTTGTGCATCTGCTATGGCACTAGATGATACAGTGTTTGAGGCATCTATATCTTTTTGGCGAACTATACCTTTTAATGTAATAGTCTGCTTTTCCTGGTCTATTATAATTTCTCTGTTACCTTCTATTACAAGGTTACCAGAAGGCATAATATCTACAATCCTTGCAGCAATGGTAGCTGTAAAAGTATCAGATTTATTATTTGAGCCTTGTCCTTGATGAGTGTTTCCTGTGGTTGCTGCAATAGTAGGCTGAAAAGCTACCCCTGAGCCTAAAAAGTTATTTACACCTAAGTTATTAGGAAGGCCCATCATAGCAGTAATATTTGCATTATATGTGGTAGCTTTACTTGTTGCGTTATTTGTAGAGTTTGAAGCAGAAGAATCTTCTTCAATTCTAACAATTACCACATCACCAATTCTCCTTGCTTTATAATCAAGAAATATAGTGCCACTTGAGCCCACATCAGACCAAAGGGAAGGGTTTGGTTTATTCATTTCGGCTTCTTGAAGTTTATATGCTTCAATTTCTGATTTATAGCCAGATGATGGAATGGAAGTAATAACATCATCATAGTTTTTAGCAGCACACCCTGAAAAAATAACAGAAAGTGCAGTAATTAATAAAAATATCCTTTTCATATATTCACCGCCTAAATATATTGATTTAAAAGTAGTAAAGCAAACTATGTGCCAAAAAAAATAATATTAAGAAAACTTGTCTGGTTATGGTAGTGTTTAAAATTTGGAAGCGAAACACCACTATAACCAGACAAAAGTAAGGAGGTTAAAAATGTGTATTAGTCATACAATTTTA
>CAMEOC010000099.1 GCA_945929285.1 uncultured Mucispirillum sp. | reverse complement strand
AGGTATGATGATACCTCACATTATCCGCATATTAATAAGCAGTTTAAATAAAATATTAATACCTGCCACATTTTTAGCAGGTGGTGCATTTTTATCAATATGCGATAGTGCTGCAAGGGTAATAATAGCACCGGCGGAGTTACCAGTTGCCATTATTACATCACTGCTTGGTGCTCCATTTTTTATAATTTTAATTATTAAAGGAAATAAAATCTAAAAGTTTATCATACTATCAATATATGATTCATATGTAAGCTTAAGGCATTTTTTATCTATCTGGCAGTCTGCTAACTTTTTTTGAAACTCTTTATTTATTTTACTTAAGTCATTTCTTTTTCTAAGCCTGTTTTTATATTCAGAATAAAGGGTGTAATATTTCCTGCTGCTTATTTTATCCAGCATTCTTAATGTAAAGCTTTCACACACTGCCATTTTAGTATTAGATATATTATTATCACAAACAAATGAAGGCTCTGAAGTCATAGGGCTTACCACCCTGCCCCTTGAATGGTTATATGACCATAATATATCACTTTTCACATTATTATCTATTTTAGATACTATAACTTCTGCAAATTCTGGTTTTGAAATATACCTGGGGTTATAATAATTTAGCTTAAAAATATAGTTTTCTTCTGTTTCGTCCATAAATATTACAAAGGTTTGTTTATTAAATGGGAAAATATAAAAATTATCTCGTATTTTATTTTCATTATCCACCCTTTCCCATACAGAAAAGTAGTGGTTTACATCTTTTCCTGATATATCTAGGCGAAATGGCTCTAAAGCAATTATATCCATATACTCTGCTTTTATATTGTATGTAAAGTATGATACATAATTTTTCCCAGGGCTTATTTCATTGCCATCTATGGCTATATATTCTTTTGTATTAAATAAATCAAAATAGCCTTTTTTAAAAAATAAAGCATTATAATAATTTTGGGAAATTATATTTATAAATTCCTGCCCTGCATCTGGAGAAGATTTCATATTTGCAATATATGTAAAAAACTTTTTTCTATTTTGTTTTTCACTTTCTTTTATATTCTTAAAATCTTCACTGCCAAGCCTTTTCCATTCTTTAAAGATTTGTTGCAGTTTTTCAAGCTCATAAAGTCCGTCGCTTTTTAAGTAAGATATTCCTGCTGCCAAATAAACTAAGCTTGTTTTTTCATGTATTGGCAGTTCTTCTAAAACCTTTCTTGCCTTTAACAGCGCTTTATTTTGCAGAACTAAACTATTGGTAACAGGGTAATAAAAATTACCTTTCTTATTATAAAAATCAAGCTTCACATTATAGTTGATAATAAAATTTATTGCCTCATCTCTTGCTTTTTTAGGTGGCATACTGCTAAAATCTTTATTTATAAATTCATCATAAAAAGATATATTATCACTTTCTGCAACTAGAGCCCACATTTGGTTATAGCCTTCTATAAAGCTGTAATCCCTTAAGGTATAGCGAAGCGATGTTTCTTCATCTTCAAAATAAACCCTTTCAAAACCATAGCTTATATTAGCTATAAAAATAAGAAATAAAACTGCAAAAAATTTTTTAACCATGTAAATTATTCACCAATTATTTTTATTAAAAGGCGTTTATCTCTTTTTCCGTCATACTCTCCATAAAAAATCTGCTCCCATGTGCCAAAATCAAGCCTGCCATTAGTTACAGCCACCACTACTTCCCTGCCCATTAACTGCCTTTTCATATGAGCATCTGCATTATCTTCATATCCATTATGATTATACTGGCTGTGGGGGTGTTCTGGTGCTAATTTTTCAAGCCACACTTCAAAATCTGAAAGCAAGCCCTGCTCATCATCATTTATAAATACACTTGATGTAATATGCATAGAGTTTACTAATACAAGCCCTTCCATTATACCGCTTTCTTTTAAAGCCTTTTCCACATCAGGTGTTATATTTACATAGCCTCGCCTTTTAGGATAGTTGATTATTAATTCTTTACGGTATGATTTCATATTATTTTCTCCCTTTTATTTCTGAAAGTTTGTTTTTTATACGCATAATTGCTTCATCATATTCCTTTGAATAAAAGTTTGGAAATGCTTTTAAAAGCCTTTTATCATTGGCATTTAATTCCCCATATTTTTCCTTTAATGCTTTATAAAGCCTGCTTTCTTCAAATTCTGAGCGTATATTTAATAAAAGTTGCATTCGCTGTTCATGCCTGTATTTTTTATAATCATTAAGTTTTTCTTCTGCTTGTATAGTATATGTAACAATAGCTTTTTGCAGTTCTTTAAAACGCTCTTTTAAATGCAGCACTCTTTTTATGGTTATTGTGGTATCTGTTAAAAATATAACCATTAATATTACAGATATAATATATAAATGGTAATCTGAAAAACTATTTACAAATTTTTCTACATAAGGCTGAATTACCCTGTTTACAATTACAGCAAAAAAACCAAAAAGTAATGCACCATATAAGCATATTCTACCATTTATATTAAAAGGGTAATGGTTATAATCCCACCATCTGGCATGAAACATTTTTTCCATAGCATAAGATGTTATATATTCTAAAAAAGAAGCTATTACCATACCTAATATGAAAAGTAGTATATTGCTTTTTATATCCCCAAGCAAAAGTATAAAAAGCACTGCCCCTGTGCCATAAATAGGTATAACAGGCCCTGCTAAAAAGCCCCTGTTTACCCATTGTTTTTCATTAAAACTAGCCCACAGGCTTTCATATACCCAGCCAAAAAATGAATATATTATAAACCATACAAATATATATCCATAAGTATGAAGATGAAAAAAATCCATTTATTCTCCTGATTTTTTAAACCATTTTACAGCTTCTTTATAATCTCTTTCCACACCTCTGCCACTTTGGTACATAAACCCTAAGTTATACATGGCAATAGTGTAACCCTGCATGGCAGCTTTCCTATACCATTCCACAGCAGCTTCATCATCTCTTGGCATACCTCTGCCACCGGCACACATTATACCCATATTATATTGGGCTTTCATATGGCCCTTTTCAGCAGCAGGCTCCAGCCACCTTAATGCTTCAATATCATTTTTTGGCACACCTTTGCCGTTTTTATAGCAAAAGCCAATATTAAACTGGGCTTCTGTGTGGTCAAGCATGGCAGCTTTTAAATACCACTGAGCAGCTTTATTTATATTTTTTGTAACACCTTTGCCGTTTTTATATATTTCACCTACATAAAACATAGCATCCACATTGTCGTTTTCTGCTGCTAGTAAAAACCAGTCCAGTGCATATTTATAATCTTTTTTTACACCTGTGCCGTAATAAAGGAAAAAACCTGTAAGAAATTGAGACTGGGGGTTGTTATTCTGCTTTGCATCTGTTACAAAAAACTTAAAAGCAGTGGCAAAATCATTTTTATCTGCTGCCATAGACCCCAGCTCATAAAGAGTATATTTTGGTTTTCTTTTAAATATTTTTTTAAAAAACTTTATCATATTACATACATTTAGCAGTTCCTAGTTCTATTAACCTGCCGTTTCTTCGCTCTCTTTCATCATATATTGTTACATTGGAAGCTAATATGCCTTTATTATGCAATACCTGGCAATATTTTGCAGCTTCTTCATCTTTTCTTAAGCCATCATTTAAACTGTATATCCACACTGTTGGGTATTCCACTTGAGTGGCAAGCTCTATATGCTTTATTTCAGGTATTTCTGACATTATCTGCATACAGTTTGAATTAGCTGTTGAATTAACAGCTGTTTCGTCAATTATTAATGGGCGGTCTGTATTAACTGCCTCGCTAATGGAAGAAGGTTTACTGCCTTCTGCACTATTGCTGTTACTGTTATTACTGTTTTGTATATCTGATAAAGCAACACCGCCTACCCCTGCTGTTTGCGGTAAACTGTTATTTGAAAGCTGCAAAACATTACTATTAGGAAAAAATTTCTTTTTAATAATAGTATAAGGCACAGATAGCAAAAGTATAATCATTACTACACTTAATACTTTATACTCAAAATGCATTTCTTTAATAAATTTTTTAAATCTTTCCATACTTTTACCCTTATATAATATATTATTACTTGTTTCTTGCAAATTTAGTGCCGAATTATTTTATTTTCATCTGCATAAAATTATTTCTTCGCATATAATCTTTTACTTCATACACTTTATCAGATAAACTAACCTTTGCCCTGTGGGGTTTTACTATCCGTTTATATGACCAGTCTAAAATATCTAAATCATTTTTTGCATTATTTCTGATTTCAAGCAGGCTTTGGCTGCTGTATTTACCTTCAAATACACTTTTTTTGCCGTCACTTGCATATACTAAAAACTGCCTAGGGCTTAATATGCTAAATTTATCTAAAGAGTTGACTAAAAATTTACTGTCATCATAAATATGTAAAAATTTACTGCTTTTTTTGCAATCTTCATTATGAAAATGGATTAGTGATGTAACATATTCCCCGTTTTTATCCACCACAAAAGAGCTTCGTAAATTACCTGGTATGGTGGTTTTTTCACTATGGTTTGAGATTTTTAAGATATATGTATAATCCATTTCTGTAATTTTACAAACACCACCAAGAGCAGGGTCGCCCCAGGCTGTTGCTCCCTTTGTGCCTACACCAAAAGATATATGGTTTATTATATGTTCTTTTCCTGCCTGCTGCAATTGAGTAAAAATATCTTGAATACTAAATTCATCTAAATCATTACTTAAAACTATTGTAATTTCTTTAGTATCAAGTGCTTTAGAAAGCCTTTCATAGCTTTGCAGTGCAAGGTATGCTAAATCGCCACTGTCTATCCTTATGCCAATTTTGCCCCAGCTTTTTGCATTTACAAGCCTTTCTTTATGTTTTTTAAATACTTTTATGACATTTTCCACACCACTTTCTAAAGTATTAATAGTATCTGCCAAAAGTAGCGGTTTTTCTGGGTTTATTTCAAGCCATTTATCAAAAGATGTGTATTCTTCTTCAAAAGACTGTATAAATTCATGGCCCATAGTGCCAGAAGAAGGTATACCAAAAAGGTTGTTTGCTTCACAGTTGCTGGTGCCTGCCACCCCTGCCATAAATGAATAAAGAGAGGCTTTTAAGCTGTTTTGAGCCCTTCTGCTGCCAAATTCCATTACAGAGCAGTTTCCTGCTGCTTTTTGTATTCTGTGCCATTTTGTAGATATTAAGCTTGCAAAATTCATTTCAGAAAGCAAAATACCTTCTAATATTCTAGCATCATGAAGGGTGGTTTCTAATATAATAATAGGTTCATTGGGAAAAGCTATGCTGTTTTCCGGCAGTGCATGTATTTTTACA
>CAMEOC010000098.1 GCA_945929285.1 uncultured Mucispirillum sp. | reverse complement strand
CCCATTAAACCAAGACTTAGTTGCTAAAGGTAAAGCAAGTACAAACCTTGAAACTTGTACTTCATGCCACGGTGCTAACGGCAACAATATTGATGATGCTGGTATTCCACGCATTGGTGGTCAAGTTCCTACTTATCTTTACAATGCTTTACTTGAATATAAAAATGGTAAACGCATGACAGAAAGAGCTCCAGAAATGGAATTTGTTAAAGATATAAGTGATGAAGAATTAAAAGCTTTAGCTGAATATTTGTTTAATGATGAAACCATGATGACGCGTATTGAGGTGCTGATATGAAAAAACTTTCAAGAAGAAATTTTGTTAAAACAACAGCTGTTTCTGCAGCATCTCTTTCATTATTTGGACTTGCTGGCTGTAAAAAATCTGAACAACAACCTACTGCTGCTCCTGCTGGTGCAGAACCAAAAGCAGAAGCTAAAAAAGCAGGCCACACTGTAGTTATTGCAGGTGGTGGTTACGGTGGTGCTACTACTGCTAAATATTTAAAAATATTAAACCCTGCTATCAATGTAATATTAGTTGATAGAAATGCTGAACATGTTTCTTGTGCTATGAGTAACGAAGTTATTTTTGGCTTAAGAGATATTAGCGAAATTACTATGCCTTTAAAAAGACTTGCTGATAACCACGGTATAGACTTTAGGCAGGCAGAAGTTAGAGGCATTGACAGCGAGAAAAAAATATTAAAAACAAGTGCTGGCGATATTGCTTATGATAAATTAGTTGTATCCCCTGGTATTAGCATGGATTATGACCCTGCTCTTAACTTTACTGATGATAAACAAGCAGCTATTCCACATGCTTGGATTGCTGGTAAACAAACAGAACAGTTAAGAGATATGGTTAGCCAAATCAAAGCTGGAGATACTGTTATTTTCAGAACACCTTTAGCTTTATATCGCTGCCCACCTGGACCATATGAAAGAGCATGTTTATATGGTAATGCTGCTCTTAAAAAAGGTGCAAAAGTTATAGTTCTTGACCCTAACCCACAAATAATGAGTAAAAAACCATTATTTGAAAAAGCATTTAACACCACTTATAAAGATGTGTTAACTTACATTCCAAGTGTTAATGTAACAGGCATTGACTATGATAAAAAAATAGTTAAAACAGATAAAGGCGAATTTAAAGGCACATTAATAAACTTTGTTCCAAATCAAAAAGCTGGTGAACTTGTGTTTACTTTAGGTCTTGTGGAAGAAGGTAAAAAATGGGCTAGTGTTGACCCTAAAACATTTGAATCTACACTTAAAAAAGATGTATATGTTATAGGCGATGCTATTGATTCTGCAGTTGTTACAGAAATGCCTAAATCTGGTACTATTGCTAATGCTACTGGTAAAGTAGTTGCTGAAAACTTAGTAAGAATTTTTGCTGGCAAAGAACCTCTTGTTCCTTTTGTTGGTAACACTTGCTACAGCTTAGTTAGCGAAACTGAAGGTATTTGGATTGCTACTGTATATGAATACAGTGCAGAGAAAAATAAAATTGTTACTAGAAACGGTGCAAATGGTATACCTAAAGATGCTTCTGTAGAAAACAGAGTTAATGGCCATAGCTGGGGTAACAACATACTTTCAGATACTTTTATTTAATGGTTAATTTTTAAGTTAAAATTATCATTATAAATTTTAATATGCTCCATAATTTTATAAATTATGGAGCTTTTTTATTTATCTGCTTAAATTATAAATTTATAAATGACAAAATATAAAAAATATGATATTATTGCTATTCACAGGGGAAAAAATGGAAGAAAAAGAAATTAACCAACAAAGTGAAAATATAAATAATATTGATGATGAAATACTTGATTTGAATATTGACCCTGTTACAGAGCTTAATGATAATACAGCAGAAGATGCATTACAACAATATTTCAAAAGTATTTCAGCTTATAAGCCCTTGGCTACCGTATTCGAAATGGCGATAAAGAAGCCTTAAAAATGCTTATTCTTGCTAATTTAAAGTTTGTGGTTTCTATTGCTAATAAATATAAAAATTTAGATGTGCCATTGCTTGATTTAATAAACCAAGGCAATATTGGTCTTTTAGAAGCAGCAAAAAGGTATGACCCTTCTAAAGGCACAAAATTTATTACTTATGCAGTATGGTGGATAAAGCAAGCTATTGTGCAAGCTTTAAATGAACAAGGCAGCACTGTAAAATTACCTGTAAAACATACTAACTATTTATATAAAATAAATTCTGCCACTGAAAAACTTACAAAAGAACTTGGCAGAGCACCTTCTACTAAAGAATTAAGTGAAGCTACATCTATTTCAGTTGATGATATTGAAGAAGTGCTTATGGCTTCAAAGTCATACCTTTCATTAGATAACTATATAGGTAATGAAGATGATAAAACATTTTTAGAATCTTTAGAAGATGAAGAAACAAATGTGGAAAAAGCAATAATTGCAAAAACATTAAAATCATCTATTGATGAGATAATATCAAGCTTAGACCCAAGGGAAGCAGAAATTATTATGAAAAGATATGGTTTTGATGGTGAATCCCCAAAAACTTTAGAGGAACTTGGGGAAATTATGGGAGTTTCTAGGGAACGAGTTAGGCAGCTTGAAAACAGAGCTTTAGAAAAACTAAAAAAGAAAGCACTAAAAAAACGCCTTAATGACTACCTAAACTAATAATATAATTTATTATCTTGTAATTTCTTTAAATGTATTATATATTTACATAGTAAAATTAGTTGCAGGAAAAATATGAAAAAAGAATCTTTTGGGCATTTAATTGCCTTTTTTACTGTATTTATATGGGGGCTTACTTTTGTTTCTACAAAAGTTTTATTAAGTGCTTTTTCCCCTGCAGAAATATTATTTATTCGGTTTTTACTAGGTTTTATTGCCCTTTTTCTAATATACCCTAAAACAGCAAAAATATTTAAAGTAAAAGATGAGCTTTTATTTGCAGCTGCCGGGCTTTTTGGTATATGCTTATATCTGCTATTGGAAAATACTGCCCTTTCCTATACTTATGCTTCTAATGTGGGAATGCTTGTTTCCATTTCCCCTTTTATATCTGCCCTGCTTGCTTACTTATTTTTAAAAGATGACAAGCTTAACTTTTTATTTTTTGCAGGTATGCTTTTAGCTTTAACTGGTGTATCATTTATTATATTCAACGGTGCTTTTATGCTTAAAATAAAGCCAACTGGCGATATTTTAGCATTACTTGCTGCAGTTTCATGGGCTTTTTATTCATTATTTGTAAAAAAGATAAGTTTTTTAAATATTCACCCTATTCAGTCCACAAGAAAGATATTTTTTTATGGGCTTATATTTACACTGCCATACCTTTTATATACTGGGGTTGATGTGGAATTAGAAAGCTTTTTAAATATTAAAAATATTGGTAATTTATTGTTTTTAGGTTTTGGTGCATCGGCTTTGTGCTTTGTTACATGGTCTTATGCTGTTAATATTTTAGGAACAGTCAAAACAAGTATATATATTTACTTTATACCTGTAATGACTGTTATTTCTTCTATTATTATTTTAAAAGAAAAGCTTACTTTTTATTCTATAATAGGTATAATACTTATTATTCTTGGTTTATTTATATCAAATAAAAAGCATTAGCCTAGGGCTGTATCTAAAATGTCATTAATAAAAACCCTATCATTATACCAATAGTTGCTCCATGGGAATGGGTTTCAGAAGCCTAGGGCTGTATCTAAAAATGTCATTAATAAAAACCCTGTCATTATACCAATAGTTGCTCCATGGGAATGGGTTTCAGACTGGGATTCTGGAATTAATTCTTCCACCACAACATATATCATAGCACCTGCTGCAAAAGATAATGTATATGGCAGTAAAAATGACATGTGAAATGCAAAATATGCACCTAATACAGCAGCAATAGGCTCTACAAACCCTGAAAGCTGACCTATCATAAAACTTCTGCGTCTAGAATAACCTTCTTTTCGTAATGGTATAGAAACAGCTGCACCTTCCGGTAAATTTTGTATGCCAATACCTAAAGCAACTATCATAGCAGAAGCCAGTGTTACCCCTTCATTTGCCATGGCACCAAAAGCAACCCCAACAGCAAAGCCTTCTGGTATATTATGTAGTGTTATAGCAAATACTAATAATATACTTTTTTTCAGGTTTGAATTCATACCCTCTGGCTTACCGTCTTTAGAGTTTGGGTGTAAATGAGGCAGCAGTTTATCCATAACCATAAGCACTGCTCCACCTAAAGCAAACCCTACAATTAAAGGCACCCATTCTACCATATTTGATTCTGCTGCTATTTCTTGTGCTGGCAGTAAAAGTGACCAAAAAGAAGCCGCCACCATAACACCTGCTGCAAAACCAAGCATTATATTTAATACATTTTTATTAATTGTTTTAAAGAAAAATACTAAGGCAGCACCTGCTGAAGTCATACCCCATGTAAAAAGCCCTGCCATTAAAGCAAGTAAGAATAGATTACTTTCCATAAATATACCTCACATATATACTAAAAATTTACTTTATAATATCTGGTGATATATACCATAAATCCATACTAATAGCAGCAAAAGAAATTATGGTAATAACAACCCATAAAATAATAGAAACCAGTAATGAACGAACCCCTACTTTTGAAAGCTCACCTAGTGTTAGCCCTGCACCTACTAAAAATAATGTGCCTGTCATTAAATGCTTGCCTACTATTGAAAGGCTGTGCCATAAGCTTTCACCTGCTGGTATTAAAATTGTAATAACACCTGCTGCTAAAAAGCCTATTAAAAACCATGGAAATGGCGGTTTTGTTTCTGATTTATTAAACTTTGCCACACCTAGTGCCAAAGGAAATATCCATAATGCTCTAGTTAATTTTACAGTAATGGCAATACCTGCAGCAACTGCACCATACTGGGTAGCAGCACCTACCACACTTGATGTATCATGAATTGCAATAGCTGCCCATAAACCAAACGAAGCTTCATCCATACCTATTAAATAGCCAAGTATAGGAAAAATAACAAGCCCAGCAGCATTTAATAAAAATACAACAGCCATAGAAACTGCAGTTTGACTTTGGGTGGCATTTATAGCCGGCGCCATAGCTACAATAGCACTGCCACCACAAATTGCCGTTCCACTTGTAAGTAATATAGATAAGTTTTTTTCTATATGAAAAAGCCTGCCTAATAAAAGCCCTATTACCATAGTTATGGCAATAGATGTAAAGGTTATACCAATGGAAGCAAACCCCACCTTTAATATAACCCCTATCTGCATACCAAAACCTAAAAGTATAACAGATATTTGAAGCAGATTTTTAGATATT
>CAMEOC010000097.1 GCA_945929285.1 uncultured Mucispirillum sp. | reverse complement strand
GGTTAAAAAATATTATTTTATTTAAAGAGATTTAACAACCACTTTTTTATTTATTGAATTTTTCGCAATCGTTTTTAGATTTTACCGAATATTTATAAAATATAAAGTAATATATTATTATTGTAATAATAAAATTTGGAGCTTTTTTATGAATGAACATAATATCTCATACCGTTTAGGATTAGATTTAGGAACAAACTCTATTGGCTGGTGTATGTTAAGGTTAAATAATAATGTTGAACCAGTGGCAGTTATTAAAGCAGGTGTGAGAATATTTCATAATGGTAGAAAAGAAAAAACAGATGAGCCTTTAGCTGTTGAGCGTAGAAATGCCCGTAGTGCTAGAAGAAACCTTGATAGAAAAATATCACGCAGGAAACACTTACTAATTAGTTTAGTAAAGTATGGTTTACTGCCTGCAAATGAAAGTGAGCGAAAAGCATTATCTATATTAAACCCTTATGAGCTTAGAAACAGGGCAGTTAATGAAAAAATTGAAGTTCATGAACTTGGTAGAATATTAATGCACCTTTCAAAACGTAGAGGCTTTAAAAGTAATAGAAAAGTAGATAAAGCAGATGACAGCGGTAAAATAAAACCAGCTATTGAAAGATTAAAAAAGAAAATGGAAGAACAGGGCAAAAAAACTGTTGGGGAATATTTTTATTATTTAATTTTAAATGGCAAATCTGTAAGAGCAAGGCTTGGTAAAGTAGACGGTAAAGAAGGCTATGAAATATATTTAGATAGAGCCTTAATGGAAGAAGAATATAATATTATAATGGCAGAACAGCAAAAATATCGTAAAGAATTAACTGATGATGTTATTAAGGAATTATTTCATATTATTTTTTACCAGAGGCCACTAAAAAAACAAGTAATAGGTAAATGTAGCTTAACAGGTGAGGATACAAAACTTCATAAAGCCCATGTATTAGCTCAAGATTTTATCTTATTGCAAAAGATTAATGATTTAAGAGTGTATGATGAAAATTTATATGAATATAGGGAATTAACCCCAAATGAAAAATCTGTATTAAAAGCAGAATTGCAAAATAAAATAGAGTTAACTTTTAATAAAATAAGAACACTTTTAAAGAAAAGTTTTTCAAATGTTACTTATGGTCAATTTTCCCATGAAGCTATTGATGATAAAATTGCTGGTAATAAAACAAATGCTATAATGTTGCATAAAGATGTATTGGGAGATAAATGGGATAATTTTTCAGATGATGATAAATTTAATATAATAGATATGCTTTTTTCTAATGAAAGTAATGATGAAGTAAAAGAAAAATATAGAAATAATTTTAATTTATCTGATGAAGAAATAAATAATATATTAGATAAAGCCATATATAAACTTGATACTGGGTATTTAAGATATGGTAAAAAAGCAGTGCTTCAATTAAACGAAAAAATGGATAAAGAAAATATGGGGCTAACTAAAGCTATAATACATTCAGGGCTTAGCAGGCAAGAAAATAATGAAGTAAGTGAATATTTGGAGTATTATGGCAAAATATTACAAGATAGCGTTGTAGACCCGCAAATAAATAACCCTAAAAATGATGAAGAAAGATATGGTAAAATTTCTAATCCAACAGTGCATATAGCATTAAACCAGTTAAGAAAACTAGTAAACGAATTAATCTTCTTATATGGAAAGCCTGAACAGATTGTAATAGAACTTGCAAGAGATTTAAAAAATGGTAAGGCTGCTAAATTAAGGCATATAAAGCAAAATAAAGAAAATCAAAAAATTAATGATAAAATAAGGCAAATGCTGGAAGAATTTAAAGTAAAAAATGATAAAACAGCAAGGGATAAAGTAAAACTTTGGTTTGAACTAGGTAATGATGAAAGTATAAAAAGATGTGTATATACTGGGAAAATTATAAGTTTAGCTGAATTATTTACAGATAATGTGCAAATAGAACATATTGTGCCTTATTCCCGTTCTTTAGATGATAGTTTTAATAATAAAACTTTATCTATGAAATCTGCCAATTATTATAAGGGTAATAAAACACCTTATGAAGCATTTTCTAGTAATAAAGACGGTTTTAATTATGATGAAATATTAGAGCGTGCAAAAGTGTTTAATAAAAGTAAATTTGATAGATTTACAAAAGATGCGATGAATATATATAATAAAGAAGGTGGCGATTTTATAGCAAGCCAGTTAAGTGATACACAGTATATTTCAAGAATGGCTTTAGAGTATTTAAAATCTATTTATCCTAAAAATAAGCACAGCAGTATATGGTCAATACCGGGCCAGTTAACAGCAATGATACGGGGCAGGCTTGGTTTAAATGATGTATTATCAGATAATAATGAAAAAAATAGAAACGACCACAGGCACCATGCAGTAGATGCTTTTGTGGTGGCTATAACAACCCGTTCTTTTTTACAAAAAATATCATCAGCTGCCAATGATATGGAAGAATTATATAATATGAATAAATATGCCAATAGAAAAAGGATATTAGATAAAATGCCAGAACCTTTTACAAATTACAGAAAAAGTTTAGAATTGGCAGTAAATAATATAAAAACCTCCCATAAAGCAGATAGAAGTATTACTGGTATGTTACATGAGAAAACAGCATATAGCATAGTTAATAGTGAAGGTAAAAATAATGTTGCAGTAAGATGGTCAATTGATAAGTTTAAAGAAAAAAAACATTTTGAATCTATTAGAGATTATGAATTAAGAAATTATGCCTGCAATAATAATGGTAAGTTTATGGAAATTGTGGATAATAGGGGAATAAGAAATATTAGAGTATTAAAATCCGAAAATCCTTTAATTACCATACAAGATAAATTTGGAAAAACTTATAAAGCCTTTGCAGGTGGTGATAATTTGTGTGTAGAAATATATGAAGTAGATGGAGTAAAACATGCAGAAGTAATTCAATTATTTGATGCTGCACAACAAAACTTTATACCTAAATGGATGAAGAAAAATCCTACTGGAAAATTACTTATGAGATTATTTAAAGGTGATATAATAGGTTTTGTAGATAAAGATAAGGGAGTTGATAGAATATATTGTACTGTTCAGCAAATAAGACAAAAAAAATCAGGGGAATTAAAGGAACTTGGTTTAATTAATATAAATGGTCATGGAACAGATGAACAAAGCCAAAGATTTATAGTATTTAATACACTTTTTAATAAGTATCAGGCAAAACAATTTAATATAAGTGTTTCTGGTATTATAAGCAAAAAGAAAACAGCAGATATTAACTTTTGGAAAAATAGGAAATGAATTTAAGAATAATAGAAATAACTGATATGCAGGCACATTTAAGCCTGCATAGAGGTTTTTTAAAAGTAGCCATAAATGGTGGTAAGGAATACGAAATTCCATTATATGATATTGGGGGTATTATAGCAAATTCATATAGCCTTACATATAGTAATAATTTACTGGTAAAACTTGCAGAATTAAATATTCCATTTATTATATGTGGTAAAAATCATTCTCCTGCTGCATTTTTATGGCCTGTGGAAAGTCACTACCAAAATGCTGGTAAAATTGATATACAAATAAATACAAGAAAAAGTTTGTATGAAAAAATATGGAAAGATATTATACAGATTAAAATATATAATCAATTAATATGTTTAAAGGCATTCAATAAAGATATTAGTAAACTAGAATATTTAATAAAAAAAGTTACCATTGGTGATAGGGAAAATATTGAAGCCCAGGCTGCAAAAATATACTGGAATAAACTATTTGGAGATAGCTTTACAAGAGATAAAAACGGCGAGGGCATTAATTCTATTTTAAATTATGGATATACAATATTGCGTTCAGGTATAGCAAGGTCTATAATGGGAGCAGGGCTTCACCCAGCAATTGGAATATTTCATAAAAATAAATATAACATCATGCGTTTAGCTGATGATCTGATGGAACCTTTTCGCCAAATAGTAGATTTTTTTGCATATAAGGAATATATAAAAGGTATAGTAGAACTTACCCCAGAAGTTAAAAAACAACTGGTAAATATACTATATTTAGATATGGATAGCCCAAGGGGCAGAAGCCCTGTTATAAATAGAATGCAATCATTAGCTTATACATTTGCTTATTCTTTAGAAACATTAAAGAAAAATTTAGATTTACCGATATTAAAATTAGAGGATTTACAGGAAATTAATATGTAGGTAAAAAAATGACTTATTTAAGTGGGTATAGGCTTATGTGGGTAATGGTGCTTTTTGATTTACCAGTAATAACAGAAAAGGAAAGAAAAACAGCAACAAAGTTTAGGAATTTTTTACTAGATAATAGTTTTGAAATGGTTCAATTTTCTGTATATTTAAGACCATGCCCCAGTAAAGAGCATGTGGAAAGGTTGGTTAAATTAATTGAAGTAAATATGCCAGAAGAAGGTAAAGTAGATATTTTATCATTTACAGATAAGCAGTATGAAAATATTGTTACATTAAGAGGTCATTCAAAAATTAAAAGAAATAACCCAGAACAATATATTTTATTTCAACCAAATATTGATTCCTTTTTACCAGAAAGTGCAAAAATATAGTAATTTTTAACAAATTTTTTTCTTAAAATAATGTAATAAACCCCTTATAGTAAAGGGGTTTATTGTTGACCTATTATAACATATTAAATATTGTGGTCAATACAGAACAGCTCCACAACTTTCACCTGATACATTTGGATTATAACATATTAAATATTGTGGTCAATACAGAACCCCTATGCTAGCAAGTCGTGCTTTAGCTGTATTATAACATATTAAATATTGTGGTCAATACAGAACTTAATGTTTTTACTCTTTCATTCATTTTATATTATAACATATTAAATATTGTGGTCAATACAGAACGATGTAGCGACTGTGGAATATATGTCATTAATTATAACATATTAAATATTGTGGTCAATACAGAACTCGAAGGCTCCCGCGGTGATTATGATACATATTATAACATATTAAATATTGTGGTCAATACAGAACTAAATTTATCATATTGAATTTTAATAATTTATTATAACATATTAAATATTGTGGTCAATACAGAACATGCTTTAGGTGGTACAGGAGCTCAAGCTTATTATAACATATTAAATATTGTGGTCAATACAGAACTTTATGTCAGGTTGTGCATATAAAATGCATATTATAACATATTAAATATTGTGGTCAATACAGAACACCACTTATCTATGCAAGGTATAAGAGATAATTATAACATATTAAATATTGTGGTCAATACAGAACGGCACTCTGCCCGTATATTTGACAGCAAACATTATAACATATTAAATATTGTGGTCAATACAGAACACTGGGGCTAT
>CAMEOC010000096.1 GCA_945929285.1 uncultured Mucispirillum sp. | reverse complement strand
CCCTGCTCTAGTTGTAGCACCAACTAAAGTAAACTTAGGCAAATCAATTCGCATACTTCTTGCCCCTGCACCTTGACCAATAAGTAAATCTAACTTAAAATCTTCCATGGCAGGGTATAATATTTCTTCCACACTGGAATGAAGCCTGTGGATTTCATCTATAAAAAGCACCTGATTTGTAGTAAGGTTTGTTAAAAGTGCAGCTAAATCACCAGATTTTTCAATGGCAGGTCCACTGGTAACAGTAATATCTACCCCTAGTTCATGGGCTATAATATTTGCTAAAGTTGTTTTTCCCAGTCCTGGAGGGCCGTAAAAAAGGCAGTGGTCAAGGCTGTCACCTCGCTCTTGAGCAGCTTTTACATATACTTTTAAATTTTCTATTACTTTTTTTTGCCCTGTATAGTCTTCAAACCTTTCAGGGCGTAAAGCTCCCAGCTTATCTTCACTTGTTTCAGTATTAGTATATATTTCGCTTTCTTTCATTATTTTTTACCTGATAAAAGCTGTAAAGCATTTTTGAGTATTACTTCAAAACCATCTGATGCACTTGATTTTTCAACGGCTTTTCTGCTATCCTGCATTTTATAGCCAAGGTTAACTAATGCACTAACAACTTCTTCCCTAATATCATCTGCCTGGAATGTGGTGCTTTCGCTTTCAAACTTATCTTTTAACTCTACAACTATTCTTTCAGCTGTTTTTTTACCAATACCAGGAATAGCTGCAAGCATTTGATAATCTTTTGAGCTAATGGCAGATATTAGGCTTTCAACCCCAATGCCCCCTAAAATTTTCACTGCCATTTTAGGTCCTATACTTGAAACTGATATTAAATGTAAAAAAAGGCGTTTTTCTTCTTTTGATGAAAAGCCATATAAATATACGCCGTCTTCTCTAACAGCCATATATGTATATATTTCCCCAACCTGCCCCACATTACCAATATGAGCATAAGTGGCAAGGGAAATAGAAGCCTCATAAGCTACTCCCCCAGCATCTATCACCACATAATTAGTATCTTTTTCTAATATTTCGCCTCTTAATTTATATATCAAAAAATCACCTTTTATATAATATTACTTCTTTCATGGTATGCAAGGCATAAAGCACAGGCAAGCCCATCAGTTACATCTAAAGGGACGCCCCCTTTGACTACAATATTTAGCTGCAGTTCCACAAGTTTTTTAACCTGCTCCTTTTCTGCCTTGCCATAGCCTGTAACGGCTTTTTTTATCTGCAGGGCTGTATACTCTTTCACAGGTATATCGTGAGCTATCATAGCAGCAATTAAAGCACCGCGAGCCTGGCCTAAAAGTAAGGCACTTTTCACATTTACAGAATGGAAAATATCTTCAATAGCTCCCATATCCACTTTATGTTCTATGGCAAGCTCTGCTATGCCTGTAATCAAGCTTCCAAGCCTGTAAGGCAATGGGTCTGATGCTTTTGTGGTAATAAGACAGTGGGCAACATATTCTACCTTATTTTTTTCAGCATATATTATACCCACACCAGTTTTATTAAGCCCTGGGTCTATCCCCATATATATCATATATTAAAGCTCATCAAAAACAGAATCATCTATTTTATAGTTGCCGTAAACTTCCTGCACATCATCTAAATCTTCTAATGCTTCCACTAAAGCAATTAATTTTTTAGCAGCTTCCCCTTCCACATCAATAGTTGTTTTAGGTTTCATAGAAAGTTCTGCAAAATCTATTTGTATATTATAGCTTTCTAAATGTTTTTTAACATTTTCAAATTCAGAAGGCTCAGTTGTAATAGAGTAGATATCTCCATCTGTTACCACATCTTCTGCCCCTGCCTCTAAAGCATAATTCATAATATCATCTTCAGAGCATGCACTAACTAGCACTTCAATAATACCTTTATTTTCAAACTGCCATGCAACAGAGCCAGCCTCAGCCATAGAGCCGCCCCGTTTTGTAATAACAGTTCTAACTTCCATAATAGTTCTGTTTCTATTATCTGTAAGAGTTTTTACTAAAATACCAACACCACCAGGAGCGTACCCTTCATAAGTAATATCTTCAAATACTTGGTCGTTACCTTCACCAGTACCTTTTTTAATAGCTCTTTCCACATTATCTTTAGGCATATTTGCAGAGCGTGCTTTATCTAAAGCTAAACGAAGGCGAGAGTTAGAAGCAGGGTCGCCACCACCAATTTTTGCAGCAACAGTTAATTCTCTTGCTATTTTAGTAAAAATTTTACCTTTTTTATTATCCTGAGCTTCCTTTCTATGTTTAATATTTGCCCACTTACTATGTCCTGCCATAGCTATAACCTCCAAAATATATAAATAAACTATAATATTAATTAAAATTTCTTTAAAAGATAGCAAATAATATAATGAAAATCAATAATATTATTTTAAAATCTGAAAAAATTTATAATATTTAAGAAATTTAAAAGAATATTTATAAAAAGAAAACCCCTGCTTTTTTGAAAAACAGGGGTATATTATAATTAAATTAAGTTATTACCAAATAAAACCTATTTCCCCACCAAAACTAAAGCCAGATAAGTTTTGCTCTATGCCGTTATATGATGGTTTTTGGTACATATATTCAGCCCCAACACCTACAAATAAGAATTTTAAAGCCTGCAGGCGAACACCAAGTTTTGTGGAAAAGCCCACATCAAAGCTTGTATCTGAAAGACTTGATGACCCAACTAAATCAGAAGTATATGTGAAACCACTAAAAGAGAAAGTAGGACCTATACCAAAATATGGGCGAATAGATATTAAATCAATACCAAATTTTGGCTGTAACATAAGGTATGGCTTAATATCAAATGACCATAGAGCATGATTAGTTAATGTAACTTCCTGCCCTGCAAGTGGTATTTTATCCTCCTCTAATCTCCATCTTGAACCAAGGGTTACTTCCAGGCCAATAAAACGCCAAATATCGCCACCAATAGTTAAAGTAGCAGGCCCCATTAGACCATCAACTTTATCATCAGATGGCACAGTGTAGCCAAAGCCAAATAACAACCAAGAATCATTACTTCTTGGTTTTTTCTCTTCCTGAGCAAATACAGGGTTAGTAAAAATAAAAGAAAAAATAAATAAAACTGCTAAAACCTTTACATTAAAAAAAGATTTCATACTTTTACCTCATATATTATTTTTAAAAGACAGTTCCTATTTCTGCACCAAAAGCAATACCTGAGCCGTTAAATTTTGCTTTAACACCGTTATGGTCTGCCTCTAAATGATTGTATAAGTATTCAATACCTACACCTAAAATCAAACCGTCTTCTTTAAACCTTACACCAACTTTTGCAGAAAAGCCATAAGAAAAAATATTATTTGCAAAATTTGTATTATTTGCTGCCACATGAGGCCCTATACCTAAATAAGGCAGCACATCAAACATACCGGTATCAAAGCTGGGCTGCAAAAGAGCATGAAGCCTTACTGGCATACTATTTATATCTGTTTCTGCATTTTTTGGAAATAAGTCCCATAAATAACCTACTGTTAAATCAAGGGCAAACCAGTCAGTAACCTGCCCGCCCACTGTTAAATTAACAGGCCCTAGGGGAGCTTTTGCACCACTTTCTTCTGGTAAATAGTAGCTATAACCTACTGTTATCCAAGTATTATCATCTGCATAGGAAATAGATGAAAAAGAAAGTATAAATAAAAGTATAAATAAAAATTTTTTCATAATACACCTCAAAAAACATATTCGTAAAAAAACAAATAAGGTTACAATTTTTTGCAGGATATACTATTCATTTTTATTTAGTTTTGCCATAACAAACTGGTAAATTGTTCTAAATAATATATTATAATTTATAGGTTTTGTAATGTGAGCATCCATTCCTGCTTTTATGGTTGCCTGCATGTCTTCTGTGAAAGAATTAGCAGTAAGAGCTATTATTGGTATAGAAAAAGCATATCAAAACATCACCATTACTTAAAAACTTATCAAAAAGCACAGTTACATTCATCCAGTTTGATTTACCGTTTACTTCCCATTTAAAATCTCCGCCAAACTCATGAACTTCCCCTTGAGAAAGCTTTATAATATTTTCAGTGGAAAAATATTTATTAAACTCTTTTTTTGTGCTGTTATCCATAATAGCATTAAAAGAAGCAAGTAAATCGTCATAATCTCCAGTTTCAGTTATGGTATAGTAGTAAAATTCTGACTGCTTTATGCTAACATATTTTTTTATTTGTGGGTTTACTCTAAATATTGCCACATAAGAGTTGCCAAGGGCTTGAATAGACTGGTTTTGGTATTTTACTAAGGCTAATAAGCTGCACTACAATAATAATACATATAAAAATAAGACCCAAAAACATTTCCATATATTTGGAAATAAATGTAATAACATCATGCATAACTATATCTTAAGCCTGCTTATATAATACAATTTGCGGAATAGTAGCACAACTACCATATTATTGTGGGTAAAGCTGTAAAAAAGACTGCGTTTTTTCCCTTCTAAATCTATTATATAATTATATGCTGAATTATACTGGTTTTCCCATGAATATATTTTGCTTATGGTTTTTTTCATAGCAGCCTGAAAGTTTGCCATAGGCTGTTTTATACTTGTGGCAAGCAGAATAATTTCCCCTTTAACATCAGTTAAGAAATATGATGCATCTTTTGGAAGGCTCATATCTAAAAGCCACCTTGTGCCTAACTGTTTTGGGAAAATATCAATAGCTAAAACATCTTTGCCTTTATCTAATGTCATAGAAAGGGTAAATACTTTTTCATGGTTTACAACATCATTATAAACTTCAGTATAAAATATTTCCCCTTTATGTTTAAGGGCTTCTGTATAAAATCTAATTTCATCAATAGGCATAGTTACAGTGCCTAACCTATCCTGCCCTGAGATTAACTTACCATTTACAAGGCCAAAAACATCTATACCTGTGGTATTTAATGTTTTTTTAATATATTTTATGTAGTTATTCATCCACCCTTGCACATCTTCATCTGAATAATTTTTTTTTCATGAAATATGAAAGGTTTGAAGCACTACTTTCTAAAATTGTTGTGTGTTTATTAATAACTTTATCTGCAGTATCTGTAAAAGAGTTAACATATTGCACCCCAAGATTTTCAGCACTGCTAATTAATTTAAAAGTAAGAATAAATAAAATAAGTAAAACAAGTATTGTTATTAATATAACAGCAAAAATATTTGCCAAACTGGTGGATTTTAGCTTAACGCCATCTTGCATAAACACCTCAATACAAAAAAACATAAAAGTAAATGTTATATAAAGATTTTGTGGATATTGCAATAGGTAATATTTTAAATAGAAAAAGAGCTAAAATCTAAAAACGATTGCAACATTTTAAGCAGTCGTCTAAATTCTCATAAAAT
>CAMEOC010000095.1 GCA_945929285.1 uncultured Mucispirillum sp. | reverse complement strand
AACCACTTTTTTATTTATTTAATTTTTCGCAATCGTTTTTAGATTTTACCATTTTATTTTTATTTTCTTGACAGATTATCCGAAACAGGATAATACTATTTTGTAATATTTAACTACTAAATTATATAAAAGGAATACTATGAAAGAAAATTTTGACTTTTTAAGAAAGCATAATATTCTTGTGAAAAAAGAAAACAGTATATTTGCTGAAATATGCAAACATTATAATATTTCTTATGCTGATATTAATATGCTTGATGCCATATATGATAGAAATAAAGTTACAGAGCCTACTATTTTAGCAGAAGAACTGCTTATACCAAAACAGACAGTTACTTCTATGGTTGATAAGCTGGAAAAAAGTGGCTATGTAAAAAGAATGCATAATGAAAGCGACAGGCGGAAAGTTAATATTATATTACTTCCTGAAGGGGAAAAACTTTTACTAAAAGTACAAAAAACAATTGATTTTGCAAAAAAATATATTACAAACCACATAGGTAAAAAAGAGCTTGAAGATATGCTTGAAAAATACCAAAAAATAATAACTTTACTGCAGGAAGCAATTTTACAGGAAGTGAATAATGACTAATATTACTTTCCGCCACAGGTTAAGCACATATATTGGCTATATTATACTAGGCCTTGCTTTTGGTCTTTGGGCAATGCTTGTGCCTTTTGTAAAAGACAGGCTTCATGTGGATAAAGCTCAGCTTGGTATGCTGCTGCTTTTAATTGCCACAGGTGCTGTTATAAGTATGTTTTTCACAGGGCTTACAGTTGCAAAATTAGGGTGCAAAAAAACTGTTGTAATCTCTGCCATACTTGTATGTATTTCATTGCTGGTTTTAGCTTTTTCTAAAAGTATTTTTATAACAGGGCTTTTTATGTTTTTATTTGGTGTAGGCCTTGGTATGCTTGATGTTACTTTAAATATACAAGGGGCAATAGTGGAAGAAAGCATGCAAAAGCACTTAATGGCAGGCTTTCACAGCATGTATAGCTTTGGGGTGTTTTTTGGTATATTAATAGTTACTTTTTTACTGAAATTTACAAGCTCCACTTATGCTGCTTTTATATTAGTTGGTTTAGTTTTCATACTATTACTAAGCATAATACCTGCCCTTTTATCATACGGTGGTGAAAAGCCTCAAAAACTTTTTATAAAGCCTACCCGCATACTTTTTGTGCTGGGGATTATATGCTTTATAGCCTTTGTGGCAGAAGGTGTTATTCTTGACTGGAGTGCATTATTTATGCGGGAAGTGCGAAATATTAAGCCAGAATATGCAGGCTATTCCTTTTCGCTTTTTTATATAACCATGGGTATTTTTAGGTTTTTAGGGGATAAAACAGCAGAAAAATTTTCCATAAAAACTATTTTATTTGCAAGCAGTATTTTAGCCATATTAGGTATATATATAATGCTTTATGTGCCATATAACATAGCTTCATTTATAGGCTTTACTTTAGCAGGTGCTGGCCTTGCCAATATGGTGCCTGTGACCATTTCAGCAGCAGGAAAATACAGGGGCAGTATGCCTTTAAGTATAGCTGTTTCAGCTGTTGCCACCATTGGTTATTTTGGCACATTAATAGGCCCTTCTGTAATGGGTTTTGTTTCAGAGAATACAAGCCTGACTACTGCATTTTCATTAATTGGGCTTTTACTGCTTATAATTACCATAATTTCCCGTGGCTTAAAATAGCTTTGGAAAAATAAAGCCTTAGAAATAATAAAATAAAACTTGCCAGAATAAAATTTAACCTGTAAAATGATATAAATTATATTAATTGAGGCATGTATGGATAAATTATGGGCTACTTGGCGTATGGCTTACATTACAGGCAAGCATAAAGAAGAAGGCTGTGTTTTTTGTAATGCTTATAAATCTATTAAAGATGAAGAAGTTTTAATACTTCATAGAGGTTGCCACTGTTTTATTATTATGAACTTATTTCCTTATAATAACGGCCATGTTATGGTTATACCTTACAGGCACACTTCCGATGTTACTTCTTTAACCGATGAAGAATCCCTTGAGATGATGCAGTTTGTGCGAATTACCACAAAGGCTATGCAGAAATCACTTAACCCCCAAGGGTTTAATATTGGTATGAATGTGGGAAGCATGGCAGGTGCTGGTATTGCAGACCATCTACATATGCATATTGTGCCTCGCTGGCAGGGAGATACAAACTTTATGCCTGTTATTTCAGAAACCAGAGTTATTTCAGAACATATAGAATCAACTTATAATAAACTATGCACTGCTATTATGGAGGAATTAAAAAATGCTTAGAATTGTTAAATTAATTATACAGGCTCTTTTAGTGGCATACCTTGTGATATTTTCTGTTAGCAATGGCTCTGTGGTAACATTTAAGCCTTTTATGAATGTGGCTCAGTATGAAATACCGCTTTTTCTGCTGGTTATTATAGTTTTATTTATTGGGGTAGTAATAGGTGCCCTTGCTATGTATGGGGAAAAGTTAGGTTTAAATAGGAAAATAAAAAAATTAAATAAAGAAATAAAAGCAGATAAAGAAGAAATACAAAGGCTGCAAAAATTAACTATTAGCACCGATGAAAAAAATAATGCTGAAGAAGAAAATAAAGCAGTGGAAGAAACACAAACAAAAGAACTGGCTCTTTCTAATGATATAAAAGATGCCATAAGGTAAAGTAATATGACATATACAGAGATTTTAAGTATTTCTGCAGCGGTTATTATTACACTTGTATTTTTATTTTTTTTAACGAAAAGAAATACTGCTGCAAAAACAAAAAAAACTAACCCTTCAGTAGTTACTGCCCTTTCTGCTTTTTTTAAAGGGGAAGATGCTGCTGCACTGGAGCAGTTGAAAAATATTGCCTTAAAAGGCCAGGCAAACCCTGAAATATACTTAATACTTGGGTTTTTGCAAAAGAAAAAAGGCGATTATACCCGTGCTGCACAAATTCATGAGATGATGCTTGGCAGTAACGATATAGATAAAGAATTTAAAAATGCCCTTTATAGCGAACTTGCCTATGATTATATGATGGCAGGCCAGCATGCTAAAGCTGTTGCTTTATTAAAACAGGAAAGCCAGGTTTTAAATAAGCCTGAAAATATTATAACCATGGCAAGAAGTGCCCTTGCTTTGCAAAGTTATGATAATGCCATAAACTACCACACAAAATATAATAAACTTACAGGCAAAACTATTCCTGGGTTTTTTGAAAAATGTATGGTGGAAAAGACTGTTAATGCTGGTGGCGGTCAGAATGCTGCAAAATATATAAAATCTGCTTTAGAAACAAATAAAGCATGCCGCCCTGCAAGGATTATTAAGGCTCTGCTTTATATGCAGGGAGAGAAAAACTTAAAAGCTATTGATGAATTTAAGGCTATACTTGAAGAAGGGCTTTTAAGGGATATGAATGATTTTAAAAATGTGGAAAAAGCTTATATTGCAGCAGGAAAGGAAGCAGAACTTCATACTTTACTAAGGGAGCTTACTTCAAAAGGTGCTATAAACCCATTTATATATTTGGCCCTTGCTGATTTTTATGAATATAATAATGACAGTCACTCGGCAAAAATACTTTTAGAATCATATATTGAACTGCCAGATGCTAAAATAATTGCAGCTAAAGAATATGCTTTAAGGTATAATAATAAGCTTTTACTTCATGCTTTACATGATACATTTTCATATAAATGCAGAGAGTGTGGCTTTGAAACAAATGATTATAAAGATGACTGCCCAAAGTGTGCAGCTTATGACAGCATATACCCAAAATAATATGAGTTTATGTAAATGGAAAATCCTAAAAATGTAACGCCTGCCATGGCGCAATTTTATAATATTAAAGAGCAGTACCCTGATTCTATTTTGTTTTTTAGAATGGGCGATTTTTATGAAATGTTTGATGATGATGCAGTTACTGCTTCAAAAATATTAGGTATTGCCCTAACCTACCGTAACAAGTCTTCTAAAAACCAGGTGCCTTTATGCGGTATTCCATACCATTCTTATATGCCATATCTTGTAAAGCTTTTAAAAGCAGGGCAGAAGGTTGCCATATGCGAGCAGTTAGAAGACCCAAAACTTGCTAATGGTGTTGTTAAAAGAGGTGTTACAAGGGTTGTTACCCCTGCCACAGCTTTAGAAGATGAAGCAAATATTTCTTTTGATAACAATTTTTTATTAAGCTTATATGCTGAACTTGAAAATATATATATGGCTGCCATAGATGTTACAACAGGGGAAACATTTTTAAAAACTTTAAATGCTTCCAGCTTGGAAAATTCTGCACTTACTATGGATGCTAAAGAAATAATATCTAATATGGATATTGAAATAAATAATATACCCACAACCATAAGGCAGCCAGGAAAAATATATAATAATGCTTTAAATAAAGTGCTAACCCATTATAATGTAACCAGTGAAAAAGCATTGTTTATTGAAGAAAAGGGCTATATATGGGCTCTTGCTATGGCTCTTGATTATTTAGATGATTTAATATTAAGTACAAAACTTATGCTTCCTGTTACATTAAAAGATGATAACTACTTAATATTTGATAGTGTAGCAGCAGATACTTTAGAGCTTGTAACATCAAACAATGGTATAGAAAACTCACTGTTTTATATATTAAATAAAACAGCCACACCTATGGGGGCAAGGTTTTTAAAAAGCAGCCTTTTAAGGCCTTTACGAAATATATATAAGATTAATAAAAGGCTTGATACTGTTGAGTTTTTAGTTAATAACCCTACTTTTTTAGATACTATTTCATCCCTTTTATCTAATATTTTTGATATTGAGCGTATAACTTCCCGTTTAATATCCTTGCGGGCTACTCCAAAAGATTTAATATGGCTAAAACTTTCCCTTGAAAGTGTGCCGGAATTAAAAGCTATGCTTTCATCATACCCTAGTGTTTTTGGGGAGTATGTGTTAGAAGGCTTTGAAGATTTATATAACCTTATAAATAAAGCAATAGTTGATGAACCACCTATAAATATTAAAGAAGGCGGTATTATTAAAACAGGCTATAACAGCCATATTGATGAACTGCGGGATATAAAAATAACAGGCAAAAGCAAAATAGCTGAAATGGAAGAAGAAGAAAGGAAAAAAACAGGTATAAACCAGCTTAAAATTGGTTATAATAAAGTTTTTGGGTATTACTTTGAAGTTTCACGGCTTAATGCTTCTAAAATGCCTGAATATTTTGAAAGAAAGCAAACCCTTGCCAATAGTGAAAGGTTTATTACAGAAGAATTAAGAGAGCTGGAAAATAAAATATTAAATGCAGAAGAAAAACTTGCAGATATTGAATATGCCATGTTTTGCGATATAAGAAAGTATAGATCGGAAGAGCACACGTCTGAA
>CAMEOC010000094.1 GCA_945929285.1 uncultured Mucispirillum sp. | reverse complement strand
TTCCCTACACGACGCTCTTCCGATCTTTCTTGGCAGTTTTGAAGAAACATTTTTAACACTTCCTGAAGAAGTGCTTATTACTTCCATGAAAGTGCATCAAAAATATTTCCCTGTAAGAAATTCTGCAGGTAAATTATTAAATAAATTTATTGGTATTGCAAATATAAAATCACCAAATGGTGATAGTGTTATTAGGCAGGGCTATGAAAGAGTATTAAGGGCAAGATTAAACGACGGCTTATTCTTTTATAATAACGATAAAAAAGTAGCCTTAGCAGAAAGAACAGAATCACTTAAAAAAGTGGTATATCAAGAAAAACTTGGCACAAGCTATGAAAAAATGGAGCGTTTTAAAGAAATAGCTGTATTTTTAGCAGAAAGCTTATGCCCAGATAAAAAAGAAAATGTGGAAAAAACAGCTTATTTATGTAAAGCAGACCTTTTAAGTGAAATGGTATATGAATTTCCAGAGCTTCAAGGGGTTATGGGTTATTATTATGCTAAAAATGAAGGGTTAGATAATGATATTGCCCAAGGTATAATGGAACATTACCTGCCAAAATTTGCAGGGGATAGACTGCCGGAAAGTGATGAAGGCAGCATTACTTCCATTGCAGATAAAATAGATACCATAACTGGTGTATTTGCTGCAGGCATGAAACCAACTGGAAACCTAGACCCATATGGTTTAAGAAGAAGTGCCATAGGTATATTATCTATTATAGAAAATGCAGGTTATAGAATAGAGCTTACAAAATTAATAGAAATATCTTTAATCTAACAGGCTGTCTTTTGATAAAGAAGAAGTAACAGCTGAAATAATGGCATTTATTAACCAAAGGTATAAACAAATGCTTGTATCAAAAGAAATAGTAGCACCTGATGTTTTTGATGCAGTATGCAATAAATCAAGCGATATTATAAAAACTTTAAATTTAGCAAAAGTTTTAACAAATGCTAGAAATACAGATGAATTTCAAACTATTGCAGCAAGCTATAAACGCATAAATAATATTTTAAAGAAAAATGCTTGTGAAAAAGAAGAATTTAGCGAAGAACTTTTTGAAACAGCAGAAGAAAAAGCCCTGGGGGATTTAATAAAACAGCAGAATATGCAGTCATTAATTGATGAAGAAAAAAATTATGCTGTGCTTGATGAGCTTATAAAATTTGCCCCTGCTGTAAATGGCTTTTTTGAAAAAGTAATGGTTATGGCAGAAGATGTTAAAATAAGGGAAAACAGGCTTGGGTTAATTGCAAGCCTTAGGAAAGTTTTCCTAATAATTGGTGATTTAGGTGCAATAGCTTCTAAGTAATATCACCAAAATATCAAGGTGTATTATGAAACTTATAGAGATTATCAACCGAAGATGTGATTGCAGGATAACAAAGATTACAGTTTGTAATAGTATGGGGCAAAGGGTAGTTTATGCGGATGCACCCCTTGACTATTGCGATGAATTTAGCGCTGAAATTTCATTGAATAATACAAAAATGATAATCTCTTATTCAGCTTATAAGCCTTTAAATGATGATGATATTAGTCTGATGACAGATTTAATAGATGTATATGTGGAAAACAGAGCCACCTGGGAAATAGCAGAGCATGTATCTAAAAGTCCGGATATTTTTGCAGGCAGAGCCACTTTAGAAGAAATGGTTTGTGTTACCACAAATGCTTTAGTTTATTCAAACCTTTTTGATAAGGCTGCTGTTATGTTTTTTAATGAAAAACTAATGGAGCTTCGTGGTATATATTTAACAAGTATTCCAGCATATACAGATAATCAGGTGCAATCTTTTAGAAATAAGCGAGTGCCAATATCTAAAGAGCTTTTTACAAAACTTTTAGAATATAATGCATCAGAAGATAACTACCAGCACCATTTAGAACTTGAAGATAAAATATTTTATTCCATAGATAAGGTAAAACTGGAAAACTCACTTATTCTTGTGCCTATGGTTACAGGCAATAAGTTATATGGAGTATTAATTACATATTGCAAAGAAAAGTATAATATTACCCATACTTTTACAGCCCGTTCCACAGCACGTCTTTTAAATACTATGATGATGGCAGTTATTTCTAACCAAAAATATGAATATATCACTGCTTTTTATAAAGAAATAGAAGCAGAAATGCGAAGTAAACAAAGCCTTGTAACCCTTGGAAACTATGTGGCAACCATAGCCCATGAAGTAAAAAACCCACTTATTTCCATTGGCGGTTTTGCAAAAAGGCTTATGAAAGCTGTTACCAATGATGATTTAAAACGTATGGCAGGTATTATAGCAACAGAATCCATAAGGCTGGAGCATTTAACAGAAGATATATTATCATTTTCAAGAAAACGCCCAATAAATAAAGAAAAAATAAATTTAGTGGAGCTTTTTGATGATATAAAACTGCTTTTTGAAGCAAGAATGGCAGAAAATAACTTTAAGTTAAATGTGAAAATAAAAGAAGATGATTATATTTTAGCAGATAAAGACCAGATAAAACAGGTGATGGTAAATTTAATAGCCAATGCAATGAATGCCATGGAGCATGACGGCACTGTAACCATAGAATACGAACAAAAAGATAATAAAAGAAATATTATGATTTCAGATACAGGCCCAGGGATTCCTTTAGAGGTTATGCCTAATTTATTTAAGCCATTTTTTACAACTTCCAGCTCCGGCACAGGCCTTGGGCTTCCTATATGCAGGAAGATTTTAAATAACCATAATGGTGATTTAACTGTTTATAATAGTAAAAATGGTGCAGTATTTACTATTACACTGCCTTTGGAGAATAAGGATTGATTTTTAAAATAAACAGCGAAAATATAAACAGTTTAAAAAATAAAGGTTTGCAGCAGGATGCTGAAAAGTATGTGGCACAGTATGAAAAATTTAAGGACTTTATAAGGGCTAAAGGTATTGAAATATCTAATATAGATTATAAAGAGCAGGAAGATATTTTAATAAACAAGCTGCAGGAAAAAGGTGCTAGAGTCTGCCATAATGGTAAAAGCATATATTATAACCAAATATCCCCATCATGTATTGACTGCCACACAGGCTATGGGTCTTCCACATATATTATCACTTTAAAATGTAATAGAGATTGTTTTTTCTGCACCAATAAAAACCAGGATAATTACGAAGAAGGCATATCAAAACTTTATGATATTAAAGCCCAGTTTAAAGCCCATTTACAAAAGTATAAAAAAATGAAATCTGTTGCTATTACAGGGGGTGAGCCTTTAATATATGCTAAAGAATGTGCCGAATTTATAAGGGAAGTAAAAAAGGCAGATAAAAGCATAGAAACAAGAATATATACAAATGGTGATTTAGTAACAGAAGAAATTATGGCAAATCTAAAATCTGTAGGCCTTGATGAAATACGCTTTGGTCTAAAGCCTAATAGCTTAGGGCAGGTGGAAGAAAAAGTATTGGAAAATTTAAAAACAGCTACAAAATATATAAAACGCACCATAGTGGAAATGCCTTTTCCACTGGGTATGGTGCAGGAAATGAAATCATTAATGGATAAACTTGAAGATATTGGTATATATGGTATAAATATATTAGAGTTTTTATATCCATTTATAGATAGTGCAGGTTATAAAGAAAATAATTATAAAGTGAAAAAACAGCCCTATGATGTGCTTTATGGGTATACTTATGCAGGGGGAGTGCCTGTTGCAAAAAGCAGTATAGAGTGTATGGAAGTTATGCTTTATGCCATAGAAAAAAATATGAAAATGGGACTGCATTACTGCAGTTTAGAAAACAAGCTAACTTCTCAGCTTTATTTTGATAATATGTCTGCCGGCAAAAGCAAAATAGAATATTTTTCACAAAGCGATTTTTTTATAAAGGTTGTAAAAGGCTACAATGAAGATATAAATATTATAAAAAATATACTAGAAGATAAGAGGGCAGAATATATATTATATGAAAAAGAAAATATAATAGAATTTCACCCGGAAAATGTATATTTATTAAAAGATTATAATATGGAACTGGGCCTTGCATATCTAGCCTGTAACTATAACAGCAAAACAGGGGAAAAATATATATGCGAATATCAGATAGATAAAATAGAGCCAGCAACATTTAGTATGGAAGAAATATAAGGGGTAGCTATGATAAATAAATTGGAAATAGCCAGCATGGTTTTTGAAGGGGTATCTCGTTCTATTTCAGTTGCCCCTAAATACTGCTCTAAAATAAAGCACAAAAGTGCCCCATGCACATTGTGTTATACCTTATGCCCTGTGGAAGCTATCCATATAGGCGGCCCAGGGGAAACCATTACAGTAGAGTGGGATAAATGCACAGGCTGCGGCATATGTGTAAGCCAGTGCCATTCACAAGTTTATAAACTTCGCCACGGCGGTTATAGAAAATTTATAGACAGCCTTACAAAACATATTAGCCCAAAAGGTGATATTGCTATTACGTGCAGTGATAACCCTTCATATAACAGCAGGTCAGCCATGGTGGAATGTGTTGGTATTTTTAATGTAACAGATATTTTAACACTATATCTGCGTGGAGCTTCTAAAATAAATATAAAATACGGCCTTTGCAGTGAGTGTGTATCAAAACACGGCAATAAAATATTAGAACAGGAAATAAAAAATTTAGAAACTTTAAGCACCATATTTGCAGACTTAAAGGGGATAGAAATAATATATGAGCCAGATAGTGTGCATATAGTATTTCCAAAAAGCCACCCAGTATATGAAATAGTAGAAGAAGAAAAACCAAACCCAACAGTAAACAGGCGGGGTATGTTTTCATTTTTCAAAGAAACCATAAGGGAAAGTCTTTTAAAAAGTGCAGATATGGTTACAGTGGAAACCCATGAGCCTAGAACACAAATAGAATTTACCCATGAAGAAACAGCCAGAAGAAAACAGTTTTTAGAATGTATTATGTCATTAGGCAATATTTTAAAAGAAGAAGTAGATACTGGCATGATGTTTAATAATATAGAAATAGATGAAAGCTGTGTATACTGCGGAATGTGTGCCAGGTTTTGCAATACCGGGGCATTAGCCATAAACGGGGAAAGAACAGAGATAACCTTTAACCCTTCAAAATGTATATCATGCGGAATGTGTGAAAAATCATGCTACCATTTCAAATTGCATTATAAAGAAAAACTGCCTTTAAGAATATTTTTAAAGGATAATGTAATAGCTTCCAGAGATAAATCACGGCTAACTATTGCAGATATGAAAGTATTTGAAATATAGCTTATAAATATTTTCCTGCCACTATTACTTCACTGGCATTGCCATTAATAGATAAGCCACCCTCCGGTGTAACAATATAGCTGTGCTGCAGCCCTGTTGTGCCATAGCCTTCTAAACCTGCAAAAAAACTAAGGGAAACCACCATATTTTCAGCCAGCGGGTT
>CAMEOC010000093.1 GCA_945929285.1 uncultured Mucispirillum sp. | reverse complement strand
GTAATGAGCGATTTTGAACAACGCACAGAAGAATATGGCACAGCCATATTAAAGCTTGTAAGAGTTAAAGAAATATCTGGGGTAAACTCCAGGTTATTTGGTAATATTGTATTTTCTATGAAGCATTATAAAGAAGGCGATAATGAAATGATGCTTGTTAGAATTATACCTGTTACCAGTAATTCAGCACGGCCTATACGAGCAGTTTCAGGTAATGCCAGCGACCAGCTTTCTATTAATAAAGTTTATGCTTTAGTGAATCATAGAAGTAACTCCATAGAATTTGGGCCAACTCAAGGGCTTTTTTTAGATAAAAACTTGAGAAATAAAGGTATTGGCACATTTGCTGTAAACGAGCTTATTTCATGGCTTAGGGAAAATTTTCAAGAATACTCCATAACTCCATTTGATTTTGTTACTTCAGAAAGTGCAGGTGAAGATGATAGAGATGTGAGAAATAAATTTTTAGAAAACTTTGGTTTTAATTTAAGCTTTACAGATGTTACCCAAAGAAATGGAACAATGAAAGCAAAAAAACCATCTTTAATAAAAAATTATGTTAATAATGAAAAGTTAGAAGAATTAGATATTGAAAAATTCTTCTTTAACTTAATAAATGAAAAAAATAAACTAGAGAAAGAATACAACGAACTAAAAGTAGAATATGCAGCACGAGGGGAAGAACTTTTAGGTGGTATGCCTAAAGGTGATTTAATTAAATATACTGTAATTGGTTCTATTTCTGTGCTTGTTATTATGCTTTTACTTGTAATATAGGAATAAATTGAAAAAAATAGGATTTACTACCACAATACCTGTAGAATTTTTTTTAGCAGGAGGCAATATACCTGTTGATTTAAACAATATTTTTGTATGCAATAATAACCCTGGTAATTTAATAGACGAAGCTCAAGATGACGGCTTGCCTAGAAACTGCTGTTCATGGATAAAAGGGCTTTATTCTGTTGCTGTAAAAGAAAAGGCAGTAGATGAAATAATATCTGTAACAAATGGAGATTGCAGCAACACCCATGCTCTAACAGAATTATATACTGCAAATGGCATAAAAGTACACCCATTTGCATACCCTTATGAAGAAAAAGACCCCTACTCTGCTTTAAAACAGCAAATGATTTTTTTAGGTAATGCTTTAAATGTTACTTTAGATATGGTTTATGACTATTCTAAAATAACAGATAAAGTGCGTGATAAATTAAAAATAGTAGATAGATTAACGGTGGATGGCTATGTTACAGGGTTTGAAAACCATTTATACCTGGTTTCTTCCACTGATTTTAATAGTGATTTGGAAAAATTTTCAAAAGATGTAGATGTTTTAATAGAAAAAGCAGAAAAACGCCATATTGAAGAAAAATATGTTCGTATTGGCTGTATTGGTGTGCCTACCATAAACCCTTCTATGTATGATTTTATTGAAAGTAAAAACTGTAAAATAGTTTTTAACGAAGTGCAAAGGCAGTTTAGTATTCCTTCTACAAACCCAGATTATATTATGCGTTACATAGAATATACATATCCTTACGGTGTAATGGATAGGATAAAAGATATAAAAGAGCAAATAAAATTAAGGAAAATTGACGGTATAATTCATTATGTGCAGTCTTTTTGTTACAGGCAGATTCAAGATATTTTAATAAAAAAACATTTAGGTGTGCCTGTATTAACCATTGAAGGCGATACACCAGGGGATATTGATGGCAGAACAAAAATACGCATTGATTCTTTTATAGAAATGCTTGAAATGAAAAAGAAAAAAGGACTTTTATGAAAAATATTGGTATAGATTTAGGCTCAAGATATGTGAAAATGGTAAAAGCAGATGGCGAAAATTTAGAGTTTATGCGATATGATACCGTTAGTTTTTACAGGCAGTATATAAAAAGAGATAAAGAAAGCACATATATTGATGTAGAAAAACTGGGAATAGATAAAGATTATAAAATAACTGCCACAGGTTATGGTAGAAACTTAATGAGCTTTGCAAATGCTGAGATTATATCAGAAATTAAAGCTCATTTTAGGGGTGCTCTTAGGCAGACAGGTGATGACAGCTTTGTTTTAATTGATATTGGCGGGCAAGATAGTAAAGTTATATTAGGAAAAGATGGCTATATTGAAGACTTTATTATGAATGATAAATGTGCAGCCAGCACTGGCAGGTTTGCTGAAAATGCCTGTAATGTTTTAGGTATTACCATAGATGAACTTTCTCAAATGGATAAAGACCCATCCAACCTTTCAAGCACATGTGCTGTATTTTGCGAAAGTGAGCTTATAGGGCTTATGGCTTCAGGGGTGGAGCTTGAAAGTATTGCCTCCGGTGTTAATAAATCAATAGCTAAAAGGTTAATGCCTTTAATAAAATCTTTTCAGGCTGATAAAATATATGCTTCTGGTGGTGTAGCATCAAATAAAAGCCTTATATATTATATTTCAGAGTTAATAGGCAAAAATGTAGTGCCCCTTGAAAACCCACAATATAATGGTGCTTTAGGCTGCCTGCCTTTATAAATTATTCTATTGATTTATATTATAATATTATATAAAACACCTTAATATAATTTTTAGCAGGTATATTTATGGATATTATTTTACGCGATATTACTATTATTTTTGCAGTATCTACTATTGTATTACTTATTTGTGCAAAAATTAAAATACCAGGAATATTAGGTTACCTTATTACAGGGCTTTTAATTGGCCCTAATGGTCTTGGGTTTATTTCAAACACTGAAAATGTTGCCCATATGGCAGAAATAGGTGTTATATTATTACTTTTTACAATCGGTTTAGAATTTTCCTTAAAACAGTTATTAGCCCTTAAACGCTCCGCTTTAGGCGGCGGTATGCTGCAGGTTTTTATAACATCCATATTTGTTACCCTTTTATGTATGATAATGGGTTTAGGCACTGAACTTTCCATATTTATAGGTATGATTATTGCCCCATCATCTACTGCTATTGTATTAAAATTAATGATGGAGCGAGGTGAAATAGAATCCCCTTATGGTAGAATTACAACCAGTGTGCTTATATTTCAAGATATAGCAGTTATACCTATGATGCTTATTGCAAGAATGCTTGCACCAGGTAATGATTCTTCTGTATGGGAAATAGTTTTAACCCTTGGTAATGCTGTTATTGTAGTTATTTTATTATTTGCTGCTGCAAGGTTTATTGTGCCAAAACTTTTATCAAAAGTTACTAACACAAGAAGCCGAGAAGTTTTCTTATTTTCCATTATATTAATATGTATGGTAGTTGCAGTTATTACAAATAAAGCAGGCTTATCTCTTGCTCTTGGTGCTTTTTTAGCTGGTATGATAGTTAGTGAAACTGGGTATGGCTACCAGGCTTTAGGTAATGTTATACCTTTTAAAGATGTATTTACTGGCTTTTTCTTTATATCTATTGGTATGATGATAAGTATGGAAACATTTATCTCCCACCCTGTTTTTATTGTATTTTTAGCACTTTTAGTAATATTGGTAAAAACACTTGTTACCACAATGGCTATAAATATATTAGGCTATTCTTTAGAAACCTCATTAAAAACAGGCCTTGCTCTTGCTCAAGTTGGGGAGTTTTCTTTTATTCTTGCAACTACAGGGCTTATGGATGGCATATTTAATGAATACCAAAACTCATTATTTATTACCATTGCAGTAATTTCCATGATGGCTACACCTTTTATGATGCTGTTTTCTTCCCAGCTGGTAAAAATATTATCTAAACTACCACTGCCAGAAAACATATTAAAAGGTTATTTTCATGATAAAAAAACAGATAAAAAAGTATTTAACGACCACATTATATTAGTAGGTTTTGGGCTTACAGGTAGAATGATAGCAAAAGCTGCCATACAATCTGGAATAGAATATATAGTAATAGAAATGAACCCAAATACTGTAAACCAGGAAAAACAAAAAGGCACACCTATTTTTTACGGTGATGCTTCCCAGGAAGAAATATTAGAACATGCTTCCATTAAAAAAGCCCGCTCTTTAGTTATTTCTGGTGCTGATTATAATACCACTAAAAATATTGTAGAAACAGCAAGAAGGTTAAACCCTACCCTTATTATTATTGCAAGAACACGCTTTCAAGTATTTAATGCAAAATTAAAAGAGCTTGGGGCTTCAGAAGTAATATCTGAAGAAGTAGAATCAGCTGCTTCCATATTATCTGTTGTATTTAAACATTATTATATACCTGATGAAAATATTGCAGCTGTTGAAGCAGAACTTAGACAGGAAGATATATCTGCCATATCTAAAAAACTGCAGGATAGAAAAACTTCATCACTGGGAGTAAAAGGGCTTTCTGTGGAAACCATAACGGTGCCGGTAGGTTCTATTTATACAGGACAGTCTATAAGAGCATTAGATGCACGCTTTAAATATAATGTAAATATTATTGCTATAAAATCTGGAGTGCAGGTAAAAGTAACCCCTGGTTCTGATGATAAAATAAATGATAGAGATGAGCTTTTAGTAACAGGTAAAGCCAGTGATATTGCTATATTTGCTTCCATTTTAAATAATAAAATAGAACCTGCTACATAATATTTATATATAAAAAAATATTCATAAAAATACATTATAATATAAGAGTAAGTATATAAAAAAATGGAACAGGCAAAAGCCTGTTCCACTTTCTACAAAAAGGAGGGAGTTTATTTAAATGCATTACTATGCAAAAAAATACTTACTTAAATCTCAAAAAATTCTTTGTTGCATTATTCCTACTTGCTATATAGGAAATATATATTAAAATAAAAAAAATAAAAAGTGTTTTTAGTATTTATCTTCACAATCTCTATAAATTTTATATGATATTTTTTATTTCTTTTTGAATTGGCTTATTTTTCACTTGTTTATTATAATAAAATGCTTTATAATTTTTGTAAAATCAAATTATAATATTTAAAAATAAGGATGATATTATGTCTGAAATCTTTTATAAGTCTTACAGCGAAAAAATAAACGTAGCAAAAAAAGTATTAAACAGGCCATTAACACTGGCTGAAAAAATACTTTATGCTCACCTTTATAACCCTGAAAATATTCAAGATTATAAAAGGGGCGAAGATTATGTTAATTTTAAGCCAGATAGAGTAGCTATGCAGGATGCTACTGCTCAAATGGCTCTTTTACAGTTTATGAATGCAGGTAAAAAGAAAGTTGCAACTAATGCTTCTGTTCACTGCGACCACCTTATACAGGCTTATAAAGGAGCAGATGTTGATTTACCGGAAGCTGAAAAAACTAATAAAGAAGTTTATGACTTTTTAAAAAGTGTTGCAGCAAAATATGGTATTGACTACTGGAAACCAGGGGCTGGTATTATTCACCAGGTGGTGCTTGAAAACTATGCTTTTCCTGGTGGTATGATGATTGGTACAGACTCTCACACTCCGAATGCAGGCGGACTTTCCATGGTGGCTATTGGTGTTGGTGGTGCTGA
>CAMEOC010000092.1 GCA_945929285.1 uncultured Mucispirillum sp. | reverse complement strand
ATTTATTGCAACAACAGAAGGTTCACTGGAAACAACCCCCCTGCCTTTTACATATATTAAAGTATTAGCTGTGCCTAAATCAACAGCTAAATCACTTGAAAACATATTATATATAGAATTCATCGCCATTACACAATCACCTCACACAAATATATTACAACTTACAATATGTACTAAAAACAATACTATATATACTATTTTTAATACATAACATATATAATTGAATATAATAATAAAAAAACTATGTAAAAGCAATAAGAAATAATGCCGAAAGGGGGATTTGAACCCCCACAGGTTTTACCCCACAGGTACCTGAAACCTGCGTGTCTACCAGTTCCACCATTTCGGCAAACTATATATATATTACTCTACGCCTACCATAACAGATGTAGATTTAATAACAGCATAAGCTTCTTTACCTACTGATAAACCAAGAGATTTAACAGCATCCATAGAAATAGTTGCAGATAAAATATTACCGCCGCCTATATCCATTTTAATAACAGCATTAACAGCACCTTCTTCTATTTCTACAATTTTACCTTTTAATTGATTTCTAGCACTAAGTTTCATAAAACTACCTCAAAAACATTTCAACGGTGGATTTTACTATATAAAAATATAAAATGCAATATCTTTTCTTATAGTTTTATTATTTTTTTTAAAAAAAGGCAGCATATAAAATACTGCCCTAAAAATTTATTAATCTGTAAAAGTTTTCATAATACGGCTTCTTGTTGGGTGCCTTAATTTACGCAAAGCTTTTGCTTCTATCTGCCTAATACGCTCCCTGGTAACTGTAAACTTTTTACCAACTTCTTCTAATGTATGGTCTGAATCACAGTCTATACCAAAACGAAGGCGAAGAACACTTGCTTCCCTTGGAGATAAAGTATCTAAAATATTTCTTGTATGCTCTTTTAATTTTAAATATGTAACTTCATCTGAAGGGTTTTTCGCAGATTTATCTTCAATAAAATCACCCAGGCTGGAATCTTCATCTTCCCCAATTGGTGTTTCTAAAGATACTGGCTCTTTTGCTATTTTCATTACCTTTTTAATTTTTTCAACAGGTATATCCATTTTCTCAGATATTTCTTCCGGTGTTGGTTCTCTACCTAAATCCTGCTGGAGATTACGGGTAACTTTCATCATTTTATTAATAGTTTCTATCATATGCACAGGAATTCTTATTGTTCTAGCCTGGTCTGCAATGGCACGAGTAATAGCCTGCCTTATCCACCATGTAGCATAAGTGGAAAACTTATAGCCTTTAGAATAATCAAATTTTTCCACAGCTTTCATTAGTCCAATATTTCCTTCCTGTATTAAATCTAAAAACTGTAAACCACGGTTTGTATATTTTTTTGCAATACTTACAACAAGCCTAAGGTTTGCTTCTATTAACTTATATTTTGCTTTATCTGTAACACTTTCACCATCTAAAAGGCTTTCATATATAGCTTCAAATTCTTCTTTTTCTATACCAATACTAGTATAATGCTCATTTACTTTCTGCATGGTTGCAGAATGTTTTTCTATAATAGTATTAATATCTTTTTCACGCATACCCTGGTTTGATGCTATTTCTTTTATTTCATCTTGTGTAATATTACATATCACAGCAGTTTCTACACGAAGTATTTTTGCCAGCTTATTAAGCTCATACATACTTGTTTGTATTGTTTCATAGTGAACTTTAATATCCTGAGAAATGTTATTTATAGTATTAAAGTTTACTTTTATATCAAGGAGTTTATCTGTTAAAGATTCAATAGAAGCTTCAATAGCTACTCTATTTTTTTCAAGCTCATCCTTTGTCATATTTTTCATATTTTTTCTAAATTCTTCAGAAAGAGCTATATCTTCTTTTAACTTATTAACTATTTCATCAATAGTATCAAAAAACTGGGCTTTAAGTTGAGCTTCTTTATTGTCTTTAATTTCTTTCATTACTTCATCATCAACATCATCAAACTCATCTTGCAACTGTTCCATTTCAATATCATCATCTTCAATATCTATAATATCTTTAAGACGCATAGTATCGTTTTTAACGCCTTCTGAAAATTCCATAAATTTAGTAGCTGTTGAAGGAAAAGAAAGAATAGCTTTTATAACTTTTCTTTGGCCTTTTTTAATTTCTTTTGCCACATTAACTTCATCATCTCTATTAAGTAAAGGTATATTTCCCATTTCTTTAAGATATAACCTAACAGGGTCATCTGTACTTAAAGATTCTTCAGTTTCATCTTGATAATCACCATCAAGGGAGGAAAGGCCGTCCTCATCTTCATCATCATCAATCACTACATTTGTAGGAAAGATATTGCCTTTTTTACTTTTATGGTCAATAACATCTATCTTTAATTGAGAAAGTAATGTCATAATCTCATCAATGAAATCACTTGTAGCTGTTTCTTCAGGCAAAGCCTCATTGATTTCATCAAAAGTAAGAAACCCTTTTTCTTTACCAAGGGCAATTAATTGTTTTACTTCAGGTAGTTTAATCTTTTTAGACATAAACTTTTTTTCACCATCCTTATTTTTTACCAGCAATCTGTTTTGTAAGATTATTTAATTCTTGCAGTAAATTTACCTGTAACGATTTATCAGATGTTGTACGCATTTGCTCTATCAAATCATTCTGACGCTTTTTTAGATAATTAAGTTCAATTTGACTTTTATTCTTTAATGCTTCCTTATAAGCATCTTCTTCTGCAATTTCCCGCATTGCCAGCTCAACAAATTGTTCCCCTAATTCATGCGTAATGTCCTTAATATCTGAAATTTTAGATAAATTTGCAAGCATTATTTTTAAAATTTCTTTTATTTTATTATCATTAACCATATCTAAATTAAAATCTGCCAGTAAATTATCAATAATATCAACAGGTAATCTAGATAAACATGCAATAAAATCCATCTCACACAGGTATAAACCATTAGCAGTAGTTTTATTTACAGCCACACTTTTCTTATATCGGCTCTGGTTTATTTCTTCATAAACATTTTCTTTTTTCAAATTAAAAATATCTGCTGCAGCTTCAGCATAGTAATCTCTAATATGCATATTTTCCACTTTTAAAAGCATATTTTTTACAGCTTGAAAACGAGATAACTTTATATTAAAATCATCTTTTGCAGAAAGTGCTAAACGCTTTATCATATGCAAAAATAAATCTTCTCTTTTATTATAAAGTTCATAAAATTTATCTATACCGTTATTTAAAACAAAGCTATCAGGGTCATCTTCTTTAGGTAAAAATACAACCTTAGGAAAAAGGCTTGTTTCTGCAAAGCGTTCCAGGCTTCTAAAGGCTGCTTTTTCCCCTGCACTATCACCATCAAACATAACAGTAACTTCTTCTGCATATCTTTTTAAAAGCCCTATCTGCTCCACTGTAAGTGCTGTACCCATTGGGGCTGCCACATTTTTAAATCCATTTTTATAAAGACGCATAACATCAAAATACCCTTCCACTATTAATGCTTGTTTATTTTGTTTCATAGCATCTTTAGCTTTATCAATATTAAATAAAGTATTACCTTTATGAAAAACTGCGCTTTCTGCTGAGTTTAAATATTTAGGGTTTGAACCATCTAAACTTCTGCCTGCAAAAGCAGCTATGGAAGAAGTAATATTCCTAATTGGTAGCATAAGCCTGTTAAAAAATCTTGAATATGGTTTTTTATATTGAGATTCTTTAAAAAAACCAGAGTTATATAATATTTCTTTTGGGTACACCTTATATATATTAGAGTAATCCACATTAGCAGAAAGATAACCTATATTAAATTCATTACAGTCATCTTCACTAAACTCTCGTGAAAATATATATTCTTTTGCTTTTTGACCATTACTTGAATAAAACTCTTTTCGTGAAATCTTTAAAATTTCTTCATGTAAGGACAGTATATCTTTAGAATAATTATTTGTTTCACCTTCCAGCTCAATACTTATGCCATATTTTTCTGCTAAATAAATAACAGCATCATAATAGGAAAACCCCAGCTTCCGCATTATGAAAGTAACGCCATCGCCTTTTGCATCGCAGCCAAAACATTTAAAAAAGCCTTTTTCACCATCTACTTTAAAAGATGGAGATTTTTCATGGTGAAACGGGCAAAGCCCCCATAAATCCCTTCCTTTTAACTTTAACTCCACATAAGGGTCAATAATAGTAGTAATATCTATTGACCTAATACGCTCAAGCATAGAGGAAGAAAACCTTGCCATTAATACATACTCTCCTAAAATTATGGTAGAAAGATAATATAAGGAATTTTAAAATAAAATCAATATAGAATTTAAAAAAATAAAAATCTCTTTCCCTTTTATAATTTAGGGAAAGAGATTTAAAGATTACTTCATTTTCATACTACAGCCTGAAGATGAACAGCAGGATGCAGAGTTTTTAGAACTGCCACAGCCACACCCACAGCCTGATTTTCCAGATAAAGTTTTATACAGCTTTCTTGCAACTATAAAAGCTGATAATAAAACCACTAAACCAACAATTATATTTCCTAACATAACATCACCTTTTAAATTATACAAAAAGCCTGCCTATTTGGTATATAAGTAAAGTGGTAATATATGCCACAAAAGTCATCCCAAAAAATTGGAAAAATGCCCATTTCCAAGAATTACTTTCTCTTTTAACTATGGCAAATGTAGCCATACAAGGTGCACTTAATAGTGCAAATACCATAATAGCAAAGCCCACAAGTGGTGTATAATTTTCCTGTAATTTTGCCCTTAAAGCATCAGAGTCTTCCCCTACTTCACCAAGAGAATAAACGATACCCATTTGAGCTACAAACACTTCTTTTGCAGCAAATGCTCCAATTAAAGCTGTGCCTATTTTCCAGTCAAAACCTAATGGAGTTAAAACTGGCTCTATAAATTTACCAATTCTACCAGCAGCACTGTATTCTAATTCTGCTTCAGAATAGTTAAATAATATTTCATCTATTTTAGCATTTGTATCATCTAACACTGCAGCAATTTTTTCAGCTTCTGCTTTATCTGCATCACTTAATTTTGCATTATTTGCTTCTGCTTCTGCCATATTTTCTTCATTTGGTATAATATAACCAAGGGAAGAAAGTTTTTCAGTATTATCACTTACTATTTGTTCTAATGCTGGAAGGCTTGCAGTATATGATTCTGCTTTTTCCTCTGGGAACTTAGGGAAAACAGTTAATGCCCACATTACAATAGAGATAAAAAGTATTATTGTCCCTGCTTTTTTAAGGTATAACCAGCTACGCTCCCACATTTGAGTTAATACACCCTTTAATGTTGGAACACGGTATGGAGGAAGTTCCATTACAAATGGAGCAGATTCACCTTTTAAAACTGTCATACCAAGTAATTTAGCTATTACAATTGCCATAATTATACCTATTAAATATATAACCCATAAAACAAGTGCCTGGTTTTTCTCAAAAAAGGCAGGTATAATTAATAAGTAAATAGGAAGTCTTGCAC
>CAMEOC010000091.1 GCA_945929285.1 uncultured Mucispirillum sp. | reverse complement strand
CAAAAGAACTTACATTTAAAGATTTAGGGCTTTTAGTAATAGATGAAGAACAGCGCTTTGGTGTAAGCCATAAGGAAAAGATAGCCTCCATTAAAAGAAATGTAGATACCCTTACCATGACAGCAACTCCAATACCTAGAACATTACAGCTTTCATTATCTGGCATAAGGGATATGAGTATTATAGAAACACCGCCGGAAAATAGGCTTCCTGTTATTGTAAAAGTAATAAACGGCCAGGATGAAAGAATAAAAGCCATAAGGACAGAGTTAGAGCGAGGGGGTCAGGTATTTTTCCTGCATAATAAGGTTTCTGATATTCATGAAGTAGCCATGGAGATAAAAAACGCTCTGCCACTTGCAAAAGTAGACTATGCTCACGGGCAAATGGATGCAAAAACTATGGAGCATATTTTAAGCACTTTTTATAATGGTGAAATAGATGTGCTTGTGGCAACAACCATTATAGAAAACGGCATAAATATTCCTAATGTTAATACTATTATAATAAATAATGCGGCTTATTTTGGGCTTTCCCAGCTTTACCAGTTAAAGGGCAGGGTTGGTAGAAGTGATAGAAGGGGCTACTGCTACTTATCGGTGCAGGATTTTTCTCGTATAAACCCTGTGGCTCAAAAAAGATTATCTATAATACAGCAGCTTTCAGATTTAGGCAGCGGTTTTAAAATAGCCATGTATGATTTACAGCTTCGTGGGGCAGGAAATATATTAGGTGCAGAACAGTCTGGTTTTGTGGTGCGTGTAGGTTATGAACTTTATGTGGCTATGATAGAAGAAGCGGTGCAGGAAATGCGAGGGGAGTATACAAATATTGCAGATACAGAGATAAACTCAAATATTGCATACTATATTCCAGCAGATTATTTAGAAAATCCACGCCTTAGGTTTGATTTTTATAGACGGTTTGCAGATATATATGATAATGATAAAAGATATGAGCTTTTAAAAGAGTTAGAAACTGGTTATGGTCCTTTGCCTGAAGAAATAATAAACCTTTCATATATCATGGTTATAAAAAATTATGCCAGTATGTTAGGTTCTGAAAAGCTAACCCTTTCAAAAAGCGGTGCATTAAAAGTGAAGTTTGTAAAAGAAACAAAACTGAATATTGAATTTATTGAAAAATGTGCTAAAAGTAAAAATATAATGTATAGGTTTATTTCAGAGTATGAAATAGCTTTATCTATTAGCACAGGAAATGTGCTTGAAAAAGTGCTGGAATTTTTTGGAGATTTATATTTATTAACTAAAGGAGAGTAAGTAATATAATGAAAAAACATATTTTAATAACAGTATTATTAATAACAGGGCTTCTTTCTGGCTGTTCATTTTTTAAAAAGGAAGAAAAACCTAAAGAGCAGGTGGTGCTGAATAATAAAAGTACCTTTGTAAAAATAAACGGGCAGACTTTTTACGATAAAGATTTTTTTAGTTTTGCCAGTGTTGCCATAAAGGAAATGAGCGAATCAGACTATAATAACCAAAAAATAAAAGATTATTTAGTAAACAGTTTTATAGAACATAAGCTTTTACTGCAGGAAGCAGAACGCAGAAATATTAAAGTAGATGAAAAACGCATAAGAAGTGTAACAGATTCATTTTTATCAGAATCTGGCACACAGGATTTAAAAGTGTATTCTGGTTCATATAATACGGATGCCAATGAGCTTTCTAAAATGCTCCGCGAAAAATTTATGATAGAAACATTAATATATGATACTGTAAACTCAAATATAGATATAACAGAAGAAGAAATACGAAAAGCATACAGGGATAATTACAGCAAACTTCCTGTGCCACAAAAAGCTCATGTATTTCAAATATTTACAACAGATAAAACCATGGCAGAAAAAGCTATGGCAGAATTAAAAAGAGGGCTTTCTTTTACAGAAGTAGCCAGCAGATATTCTGAAGGGCCGGAAAAGGAAGAAGGTGGCGATTTAGGTTATTTAGTAAATGAAGAAGGCAACTTTCCTGAAATATTTGCAGAGGCCTTTAAATTAAGGGCAGGCAAATACAGCGAAATATTAAAAAGTGATTACGGCTACCATATATTTTTAGTAAAAGAATACGGTAAAGCAAAACCTGCAAGCTATGATGAGCTAAAAACAGATATTCACTTTACACTTTATAATAAAGAACAAAATAAAAAAATAGAGGAAATGATAGATGAACTTCGTGAAAATGCAGATATTGAGTTTATTTCTAATATTAGCCTGGCAGATTTTTCCAGCAAAAGCAGAAGTAATCAATAAAATAGAAGCCCATGTGGGTAATAGAATAATCACTTCATATGATGTGGAGATGCTAAATCCAGACTTATATAAGAAGATTATAGCCATAAAAGATGAAGATACTAGAAATATGCAGCTTGCCCAGTATAAAGAGCAGGCACTTAATTTTTTAATAGATATGTATGTAATGGAAATAGCTGCAGAAAAAGAAGGTATAAAGGTAAGTGATAGAGATTTAGATAGAGCTATCACAGAAATTGCAGCAGGTAATAATTTATCTATGGCAGATTTTGAAAAAACTTTAAAATCACAAAATCTAAGTTTAAAGCAGTATAAATATCAGATAAAAAGCCAGATGATACTTCGCAGTAAAATAAGTGTGCCGCAAATTGTTATTACAGAAGAAGATATTAAAAATATGGCAGATGAAAAACAGGACGAACTGGGCCTTAAAGATTTATACCATATAAGCATAATTACAGCACAGACAAAATCTGAAATAAATAATATAATAAACCGTGTAAAAAAAGGTGCATCTTTTGAAGATGAGGCAAGAAAAAATTCGCTGGATACAAGTGCAGCACTAGGTGGCGATTTAGGTTTTCAAAATGCAGTTTATATGCCTATTGAAATGGAAAAAGCAGTGGAAAGCACACCTATAGGCTCATTAAGCAAGCCTTTTAAATATGAAGATAAATGGGCAGTATGTTTAGTGAAAGAATTTAAAAGCAAATATGATATGGATGAAGCAACAAGAGAAAAAATAAGGCAGGCCATAGGGGAAAAGCTTTTTGCAGAAGCTGTGGATAAATGGATGAAAAAAAGTAAAGAAACAGTAATAGTATTAAAATCAAATGAAAAGTTTAAGGTAAAATAATGAGGCTTGATAAATTTTTAAAAACAGTGCAGGTTATAAAAAGAAGAACAGTTGCCAATGAAGCCAGTGATGAAGGTTTTATTAAAGTAAACGGCAGGCAGGCAAAACCATCATGCAGTATTAAGCAGGGTGATATAATAGAAATAGATATGTGGAACTATTATAAAAAAATAGAAGTTTTAGAAAATATAGAAAAAAACTCCATACCTAAAAAAGATGTAGAAAAATATATAAAAGTATTGGAATATAAAACAAAAGAAATAGATTTTTAACATTAAAGGGAGGAAAAAATGGTTACAAAATTTCAAGACATTAACCCAATGGAAATGAGTGCACCTCGTGGTGGTAAAGGAGTGGCTTTTAGCTTTCCTTACGACATATTAAAATCTCTTGGTGGCACAGTAAAAGCTTTTAACCATATGAGGTTAGAGCAAAACTCTGCCATAGGCTATCATCAGCATATAGATGATTTTGAAATATATATAATAACAGAAGGCACAGGCATATATAATGATAATGGTAAAGAAGTGGAAGTTACAGTAAACGATGTTATGCTTTGCAATAAAGGGGAATATCACGGCTTAGAAGCTAACAACGGTACATTAGATTTTATTGCCATAATTATGGGATAATTTTAAAAAAATATATAAAATATGCCATAAATACATATAAACTACTTGAAAAATCAAGTAAAACATAGTAAAGAATATGAAACTTAGAAAACAAGGAGAAATAAATGTTAGAAAAAACTTTCGCCATTATTAAGCCAGACGCAGTAGCTGCTAAAAACGCAGGTAAAATTATTGATAGAATAGAAGCAGAAGGCTTTACTATTAAAGCAATGAAAAAAATCCACATGACAAAAGCAATTGCAGAAAGGTTTTACTTTGTTCATAGAGAACGCCCATTTTATAATGATTTAACAAACTTCATGAGCTCAGGCCCTTGCATAGTTATGTGTCTTGAAAAAGAAGACGCTATTAAAGGCTGGAGAAACTTAATGGGTGCTACAAACCCAGAAGCAGCTGAAGCTAACACTTTACGCAAATTATATGGTAAAAATATTGATAATAATGCAGTTCACGGTTCAGATGCTCCAGAAACAGCAGCTGAAGAAGTGGCATTTTTCTTTTCAGGCATTGAATTAATGTAATAAAAGAAAATATATAATTTATAACCCGCTTTTAAGGCGGGTTTTTTTATGCAATAAAATATAAGCAGATAAATTATTCTTGCAGTAATATAAAATAACATATATAGTAATGAAATAATATTTTTTTTAGGAGAAAACTATGCGATATAAAAGTACAAGGGGCGGAGTTACTGGCCTTTCTTTTGAAGATGCTGTTATGATGGGCCTTGCCAGCGACGGTGGTTTATTAATACCTGAAAAAATACCTCTTTTTAATGAGAAAGATTTAAAACATTTATCAGAGCTTCCATATACTAAACTTGCTTTTGAGATTATGAATAGATACCAGGAGGGTATTCCTTCTGGGGATTTAATGAATATTATACAAAAAACTTATGCCAGGTTTGATACTGTAAATATGATACCTGTTAGAAAGGCAGCAGGTATGCGTATTGCAGAGCTTTACCATGGGCCAACATATTCTTTTAAAGATATGGCATTACAGTTTTTAGGTAACCTTTTTGAATATATTTTAGAAAAAAGAAAACAAACTTTAAATATAGTAGGTGCAACCAGTGGCGATACTGGAAGTGCTGCCATATTTGGTGTTAAGGGCAAAAAAAATATAAATATTTTTATGCTTTACCCTTCCAATAGAATAAGCAATGTACAGGAGCTTCAAATGACAACCACAGAAGCTTCCAATGTATTTTGTTTAGAAGTAGGTGGCAATTTTGATAACTGCCAAAATTTAGTTAAAGAAATATTTAATGATTTAGAGTTTAAGGAAGAATACAATTTAGGTGCTGTAAACTCCATAAACTTTGCAAGAATATTAGCACAAGTTGTATATTATTTCTGGATATATTTTAGAACAGTTCACAGAGTGGGCGATGAAATAAATGTGGTAGTGCCAACAGGTAACTTTGGTAATGTATTTGCAGGCTATATGGCAAGAAAAATGGGGCTTCCAATAGCAAAATTAATGATAGCTACAAACCGCAATAATATATTAACAAGGGCTGTAAAGTTTGGCGATTATAGTATAGAAAGGGTGCACCCAACCATAAGCCCTGCTATGGATATACAAATTGCCAGCAACTTTGAACGCTACCTTTACTATTTATATGGTGAAGACTGTGTGAAAGTTGAAGAAGCAATGGATAGATTAAAACTGGAAAAAGAAATAGAAATACGAGGCCACTTATTAGGGCAGCTGCAAAGAGATTTTATTGCAGGGGAAACAAGTGATGAT
>CAMEOC010000090.1 GCA_945929285.1 uncultured Mucispirillum sp. | reverse complement strand
CAAATACAAATCCAGCAACTGAAAAAAACTTAACGCATTTCATAGTTTATCACTCCTTTTTATATTTATTTAAACTATCACATTGAAATATTATTGTCAAATTTGATTAAGTAATAATCATATTTTCTACACAATTATAGTAATTATTACTATTATTAATAAGATATTACCATTTTCAATTTTAATGGTGATGTTGAGTTTTCCACCCTTTCTGTCACAGCCAGCAGGTTATTTTTATTATCCATAATAAAAAAATTATCGCCACTATGTTCAATAGGCAGGTGGATATATAGAGAATGGTCTGGAGATATGCCGTTTCTTATTTGCTTTATGGCACTATCTTTTACCACTGCCCTGCCCCAGTCTAAAAGCTCATATACTGGTGTTACAGCTTCAGATATACTGCCATTTTCTACCATATTTTCAAGCTGAGATATTTTATATGATTTTTGAGAAGTAAATATGCCGTTTGCTGAGCGAATAAGTCCGCTCATTACAGCTCCACAGCCAAGGTGTTCCCCCATGGTATTGATTATACTTCTTATATATGTGCCTTTACCGCAGGCAACTCTTATAATACCAAGCGGATATTCATAATTTAAAAGGGTATTAGAATATATTTCCATTTCCCTGCTGCCTGCATCTTCAATTTCACCTTTTCGTGCCAGCTTATAAGCCCGCACACCGTTTATTTTTTTTGCAGAAAATGCAGGAACAGTTAATGATATTTTACCTGTTAATTTTAAAAGCTCATTTTCTATATCACTTTTTTCTACTACAATATCTGAAACTTTTTCCAGTTCAGATGTATTATCATAGCTTGCACTTTTTACACCAAGCATAAATTCTGCTATATATTCTTTATCTACACTGGATAAATAATCTGCAAACCTGGTAGCATAGCCAATACATATAGGAAGCACTCCTTCTGCTATTGGGTCTAGTGTGCCAAGGTGGCCACATTTTGATATATTTAGCAGTTTGCGGACTTTTGCCACCACAGCAAATGATGTAATGCCTGCTTCTTTATAAACATTTATTAACCATTCATTCATGGTTTTCCTTTTCTATTAATGATAAAAGGCTGTCTATTCTATCTGCTTCCACTTTAGAATCATCTATGCAGAATTCTAGTTTTGGCACTTTTTTCATGCGCACAGATTTTATTATTTCCTTACGGATAAACCCGGCAGAACGCTCTAAGCCAGACTGTATTCCTTTTACAGCATCGTTATTATATGTGGTCCAGTATATTCTTGCTATATCTAAATCTACACTGACTTTTACTGAAGTTATTACCACATCTTTTACTTTTGGGTCGTGCACACTATCTCTTATAACACGAGCCACTTCATGCCTCATAAGTTCTGATACTCTTTTTGTGCGTAAAGTTTCCTGCATATTACTTCTCTTTTTCTGCCTTTTCTACATCTTCTAATGTTCTTTTTTCTTCTACCACTTCATATACTTCTAAAACATCGTTTTCTTTGATATCTTGGTATTTTTCAATGGTTAAGCCACATTCATAGCCTGCAACAACTTCCCTTGCATCATCTGTAAAGCGTTTTAATGAGCTTAATTTACCATCAAAAATAACAATAGAATCTCTAATAACTCTCACATTGGAGTTTCTAGTAACTTTACCGTCCACCACAAAACAGCCTGCAATTTTACCAATTTTTGGTGCAGAGAATATTTGGCGGATTTCCACATGGCCTATGATATTTTCTTTCATTTCTGGCGATAATAAGCCTTCTAATGCCAGTTTTACATCATCTATTGCTTTATATATTACAGAGTAAAGTTCAATATCTACTTTTTCTCTTTCTGCTGCCTGTTTTGCTTTTGCATCTGGGCGAACATTAAAGCCTATAATAATAGCATTAGATGCCACAGCTAAAGATACATCTGATTCATTAATTGCACCAATACCGTCATGTATTATGCTAACTTTAACTTCTTTATTGGAAAGTTTTAAAAGGGAAGATGATAAAGCTTCTAATGAGCCTTGAGCATCTGCTTTTAATACAATATTTAATTCTTTTAATTCCCCTTCCTGCATTTTGCTAAAGAAATCAGCAAGAGATAATTTGCCTCTATCTGCCATTTGCTGTTCTTTTGCTATTTTTGCCCTTAATTCTGTAACTTGTTTTGCTGTTTTTTCATCTGTTACAATAAATTTTTCACCAGCTTCAGGAAGTTCACTAAAGCCCATAACTTCTGCAGGTATAGAAAGGCCTGCTTCTTTTATAGATAAGCCTTTGTAGTTAAACATAGCCCTTACTTTACCAAACTGAGAGCCAGAGATAAATGTATCGCCTTTTCTAAGTGTACCGTTTTTCACTAAAACAGTAGCCACAGGGCCTTTTTGTTTATCAAGACGGCTTTCAATAACAACACCTTCTGCCGGCCTGTGTGGGTTGCCTTTTAAATCAAGCATTTCAGCTTCCAATAAAACCCTGTCAAGTAAATCATCAATATGTAAGCGTTTTTTAGCAGATATTTCATGGAAATGATATTCGCAGCACCAGTCTTCTGAAATTATGCCATATTCTGCTAACTGCTGTTTTACCCTGTCTGGGTTTGCTCCGTCTTTATCTATTTTATTTATTGCCACAACTATTCTAACACCTGCTGCTTTAGCATGGTCAATAGCTTCTTTTGTTTGCGGTTTCACACCGTCATCTGCTGCAACTACTAATATTACTATATCAGTAAGTAATGCACCACGAGCCCTAAGGGTAGTAAATGCTTCGTGGCCTGGAGTATCTAAAAATGTAACTGTGCCATTGCTGCATTCAACTTCGTATGCACCAATGTGCTGAGTAATACCGCCTGCTTCACCTGCAACTACACTGGTAGAACGAATAGCATCTAATAATGATGTTTTACCATGGTCAACATGGCCCATAACTGTAACTATTGGTGGGCGTTTTTCTAAATCTTCTTCTTTATCTTCATATACTGGTAAAAGGTCGTCTTCTGTAATAGTTTTAACTGTTACATCAACACCATATTCAAGCCCTAAAAGCTGAGCACTTTCTGCATCAATAGACTGGTTTACACTTGCCATTATACCCATTGCAAAAAGTTTTTTAATAAGCTCAGTGGTTTTTACACCTATTAAAGCACCAAATTCAGAAATAACAATATATTCGCCAATTTCCACTTTTTCAGGGCGGACAAAGGCTTTTACTTGAGTTTTATCCTGTTTTTTATGGGCTTTTTTATTGTTTTTATTTTTATTAAAATTGTTGTTTTTAACCTGCCTGTCTGGGTCTACATCTAATAAGTCAGATATATCAATATTTGGCGAAATAGTTGGAGTATTTTCCACTTCGCTTTCTATGCTAAGCTCATCCATACCTTCGTTAATAGTTTTTATCCAGCTTTTAGAACGCTTAGCATCTTTTTTACTTTTTGGTTTTTTATTTTCTTTTTCTTTATCTTTATTATCGTCTTCTTTCTTTTTGACTATGCGTTTTCTTTCTTCATCACCTGTCATAAATACATTATCGTTACTTAATCTTGGCTGGCTGCTAGAAGATTTGCCACCTTTATTATCTCTAAATTTATCAGAAGAATCTTTATCCTGGTTAAAGCGTTTGTCTTTATCTTTAAAGCCCTGCTTATCGCCTTTTTCGTTTCTATCTCTGTTAAATTTACCTTTATCTTGAGATTTATTTTTATCTTTATTAAAAGGTTTATTATCCTTTCTGTCATCTTGTCTTTGGTCTTTAGAACGGTCGTTATTTTTAGAGAAATTTTTATTATCCTGCTTTTGCTGCGTATTTTCTTTTGGTTTAGCAGTATTTTGAGCCTGTGGCTGATTTTCTCTTGTGGCAGTTTGTTTTTGTTCTGCAGGCTGTGCTGGTGCTTTTTCATTTACTGTTTTTTCTGCGGCTGCTTTTTCAGATGCTGCTTTTTCTTTTTGGACTGCAAGCTCTGCACGCTCTTTATTATATTCTTCCCTGTCTTTATCTACTTTATGAACCTGCTGGTCTAAAAGTTTTTTTCGCTTTTCAAGCTCTTCTTTCCTTATTTTATAGCTTGGGCCACTTTGGCTTGTGCTGCCGCCTTTATTATTTACTATAACTTCTTTACTTTTAACACCTTTTTTAAAGCGTTCTCTTGCTTTTTGAAGCATTTCCTGCCTTTTATCCAGCTGACCTCTTTTATCTAAACCAGCTGATGCAATATCTTCATCAGTAACAGTATCATTGCCACTAGTTACTTTTACACCAGAAGATGAAAAAGCCTTTAAAGCCTCATCTAAGCTAATACCTGCATTTTTTGCCACTTCACTAACTTTTTTTACTGCCATTTAATTCTCCATTAAAACCGTCTAAATATGTAATTATATTTTTGTAGTTTAATAATCTTTTTTCTACTGCAATATTTTTACAACTATATTCATTTTTATAATAAGAGAGTGTATCTTTTATATTTTTTAAAATAACACCTTCTAAACTTTCATAAGCTTTATCTAAATGCTTATTAACTGCATATTTTTTTAAAACTTTATTTATACAGCTAATATTTTGGCATATATAAAAACTGCGAAAGTTTTTATTTTGGAAAAAATCAAAGGTTAAATCTGGTAAATTTATCCTAAGTAAGTTTAATTTTTCCTGCTGAAGCCCACAAAAAGCACAGCTTCTAATTTTCTTTGGTTTAGACAATTACACTCCCTAATATATAAAAACATTATTATTATTCTTCTTCGTCGCCGCCATATTCTTCAATTTTAGCTGTTAAGTAGTCAATTGCTGCATTAATAACACCAACTGCCTCATCTTCATTTACTTCAAGAGCTGCCACGATCTCATCTACACTGGCACTAGATAATTTTTCTAAATCATCTATACCACGCTCAATTAATTTAGCTATCATGTTATGGTCTAGAGCTTCTAAATTTTCTAAATTATAAAGCTCGTAAAATTCTTTTAATTCCTGTTCCTGTTCTTCTAAACGACTTGTTCTAATTTCAGCATACTCACTTTCTTTTAAAACATCTAAACGCCATTCTGTAAGCATAGCAGCAAGACGAACATTTTGACCTTTTTTACCAATAGCAAGTGATAACTGGTCATCAGGCACAACTATTTCTATGGTTTTATCATCTTCTATAATATTTGTAAGGGAAACATTTGCAGGGCTTATAGCATTGCAAACATATTTTACAGGGTCAGCAGACCATTCTATAACATCTATTTTCTCTTTTTTAAGTTCATCTGATATAGTGGATATTCTAGCACCTTTCACACCAATACAAGCACCTACTGGGTCAATATTGGAGTTTGTAGAATAAACTGCCACTTTAGCCCTATCCCCTGGCTCTCTAGCTGCCCCTTTAACTTCAATAATACCTTCAAATACTTCAGGAATCTCTGCTTCAAATAACTTCTTTAAAAAGTTTGGGTGAGTTCTTGAAAGCACCAGCTGTGGCCAGCCTTTTACTATTTTAATATCTAAAAGTAAAGCACGGATATAGTCATTACGGTTGAAAAATTCACCTGGAATAGTTTCTTTT
>CAMEOC010000089.1 GCA_945929285.1 uncultured Mucispirillum sp. | reverse complement strand
CCTAAAGCAGGTAAAAATACAAGCACAACCCCTGCAATAATACCAGGGGAGGTTAGTGGCAGTATTATGTGGTAAAAAGTTCTAATTTTGCCAGCACCTAAATCTTGGGCAGCTTCTATATATTTAAAATCAAACTTTTCAATGGTTGCATAAAGTGGCAGTATCATAAAAGGCAGTAAAGTATATACAAAGCCAAATATAACAGCACCTTCTGTGTATAATAATTTTAGTGGGGCATCAATTATACCTATTTTTATAAGGATAGTATTAATAAGGCCGTTTGCAGCAAGCATATAAGATATGGCATAAGTTCTAATTAAAGCACTTGTCCAGTAAGGAATAACCACTAAAAGAGCCAGCATTCCTTTATATTTTGATTTGGAGCGGGCAAGAATATATGCAAAAGGGTAGCCAATAAAAAGGCATAAAAGGGTAGCAATAGCTGCAATTTTAAAAGAGTTTACAAATATTTTAAAGTAAGCATCTGAAAAAAACTGCTTATAGTTTTCAAGAGTGAAAACAGCTTTTACAAATGATGAGCTGTCATATTCCATAAAGCTTACTACAAACATAATAACATTGGGAATAAGTGCAAAAAGTAAAAGCCATAGGACAATAATAGCAATGGTTACTTTATGGAAAAGGCTATATTCTTTCATCTTTTAATATAACCTCCCAGCCAGAAACCCAGCCAACAGAAACTCTTTCATTCATATTATAGTCAAAGTCTTCATATTCTTCATCAAAAAACTCACTGGCTTTAATAATAGTGCCGTTATTAAGTTTTATGGTAGTATCTAAAGTAGCACCTTTATATATTTTTGTTTCAATATTTCCAACCATAAGCCCTTCAGTATCAGGGTGTTCGCTAAGTTTTTCTATTCTCATATCTTCAGGGCGTAAAAGCAGAGTAAATTTTTCGCCAATTTCTAGATGTTTTTTAGATTTTATATTGCATATTCTGCCTTCCACTTTAGCTTTAACAAAATCTTCTTCAAAGCCAAGCACTTCCCCTTTTAATATATTTACATCTCCAATAAAGTTTGCCACAAATATGGAGTTTGGTTCTTCATATAAGTTTTTAGGTGTTCCGCACTGTTCTATAACCCCTTGGTTCATAACAATTACTCTATCAGACATGGAAAGGGCTTCTTCTCTATCATGGGTTACAAGCACAAAAGTAATACCTAGTTTTCTTTGCAGTTGTTTTAATTCTTTTTGCATATTTAGCCTTAAAGATGCATCTAATGCACTAAGTGGCTCATCAAGCAATAGCACCAGTGGTTTATTAACTAAAGCACGGGCAAGGGCAACCCGCTGCTGCTGTCCCCCTGAAAGCTGGCTTGGTTTTCTATCAACAAATTCTTCAAGTTTTACATTGTGTAAAACATCCATCACTTTATCTTTTATTTCATTTTTAGGCACTTTATGCATTTTAAGACCAAAGGCAATATTTTCAAACACACTCATATGTGGAAAAAGTGCATAGTTTTGGAAAACGGTATGAACTTCTCTATTATTTGCAGGTATATTATTTATTCTTTTACCGTTTAATATAATATCACCACTATCTGCATGTTCAAAGCCTGCAATAAGCCTTAATGTAGTGGTTTTACCACAGCCGGAAGGTCCTAAAATAGTAAGAAACTCGCCATTATAAATCTGCAAATCAAGATTATTTAAAACAGTTTTGCCATCAAAACTTTTGCTAACCTGCTTTAATTCAACCAAAACTTTTTGTTTTTCCATTTACCACCTATATTGAAAAAGAATTAGCAATGTATTATACTTCATTACTAAATATGTCAAGCAAATTTTTAGAAAATAGTATATTTATTTATAAATGTTTAAAAATATATGTATATTATTTTATTATATATTTATAACTTATTGATATAAAAAGATAAAATAAATATAATGTTTTTTGTAAAATTTTGCAAAAATATAAGTAAAAAATTATGGAAAATCATAAAATTTTTAAAATTTTAGATAAATTTATTATAAAAATATGCTAAAAATTACTAATTTTTAAAAAATTACTTTATTGACATACAAAATAAATATTATTATACTTACACTGTAAGCCCTGCACCTAGGGGTAGGGTATATTTCTACAAATAAGGAATTTTAGGTGATGTAATGAAGGATAAGTTTGATATTACAGGTATGACATGTTCTGCCTGTTCTGCTCATGTATATAAAGCAGTTTCCAAGTTAGATGGGGTGAAGGATGTTAATGTAAACCTGCTATCTAACAGTATGGTTGTAGAGTATGATGATACAGTAAATCAAAATGATATAATAGCTGCTGTTATGGGTGCAGGTTATGGGGCACAGGCTGCAGGCAGCAAAGAAAGCAGTAAAATGGTTGAAAAATCAAGCTCTGAAAATGAGTTAGATGAAATGAATAAAAGGCTTAAATATTCATTAATATTTTTTATACCTGTAATGTATCTTTCAATGGGTCCTATGATTGGTTTACCTATGATATCTTTTTTTGAAGGGTATTACCAAAGTTTCAATTTAGTTTTTACATTATTTTTATTAACCATACCTGTGGTTTTTATAAACCGAGTATTTTTTACAAGGGGTTTTAAATCACTAATTAATGGTGCACCTAATATGGATACTCTTGTTGCATTAGGTTCATCTGCTGCCATAGTATATAGTATTTATGCCATATATAAAATAGGTTATGGTTTAGCAGTTTCCAATGGCAGTTTAGTTATGGCTTATACCCATTCTTTATATTTTGAATCAGCTGTAACCATATTAACATTTATTACTTTTGGTAAATATTTAGAAGCAAAATCAAAGAAAAAAACAAGCAAGGCTTTGGAAAAATTAATGGATTTAACACCAAAAACTGCCGTTGTGGAAAGAAATGGTAAAGAATATACTGTTTTTATAGAAGATGTTCAGGTTGGCGATATTGTAGTAGTAAGGCCTGGGGGCAGTATAGCAGTAGATGGTGAAATAATTGAGGGCAGCACAACAGTAGACCAGTCTACCATAACAGGGGAGAGTATTCCTGTTGATAAGGTGGTGGGCGATAAAGTAATAAGTGCCACTATAAATAAAACAGGTTATATTAAATTTAAGGTTTTAAAGGTTGGTAATGATACAACTATTTCTCAAATAATATCTTTAGTGGAAGAAGCAGCCAACTCAAAAGCACCTATTTCCAAATTAGCGGATAAAATAAGCGGTATATTTGTGCCGATAGTTATTACCATATCATTATTATCTGCTATTTACTGGTTATTTATGGGTATGTCTTTTGAGTTTGCCTTATCTATTGCCATATCAGTTCTTGTGATTTCCTGCCCATGTGCATTAGGTCTTGCAACTCCTGTTGCTTTAATGGTTGGCACAGGCAGGGGGGCAGAAAACGGTATATTAATAAAATCTGCTGAAAGTTTAGAAATGGCACACAGCATAAATGCCATAGCCATAGATAAAACAGGCACAATTACAGAAGGCAAAATGTCTGTGAAAGCTGTAAAATCATATAAATACAGCGAAGAAAAATTACTGCAGATAGCATATACTTTAGAAAAAAATTCAGAGCACCCAATAGCGAAAGCAGTTATAAAAAGAGCAGAAGAAAAATCATTAGAAAAGTTATCTGGTAAAGATTTTATATCTCATGCAGGTTTAGGCATAAGCTGTGAAATAGAAGGTATAAAATACAGTGCAGGCAGTGCAAAATTTATGGCAGAGCTGCAGGTAGAAAATATGGCAAATGAAAGCCATATAGATAATACTTCTGCCCCTGTATATATTGCAGAAGGTAACCAGTTAATAGGTGTTATACTTGTTTCAGATGTGATTAAGGAAACAAGTATTGAAGCTGTTAAAAGGTTTAAGGAAAAAAATATTGCTGTATATATGTTAACAGGAGATAACAAACAGTCTGCCGAGCATATAGCAGCACAGGCTGGAATAGAAAATGTATATTCTGAGCTTATGCCTCAGGATAAAGAGGCGGTTATTAAGCAGCTACAGAATAAGGGCTTAAAGGTTGCCATGGTTGGCGATGGTATAAATGATGCACCTGCTTTAATGCGTGCAGATTTAGGTATAGCCATTGGTGCAGGTACAGATGTGGCTATACAGTCAGCAGATATAGTATTAATAAAAAATAATCTTTTAGATGCAGTAACAGCTATTAAGTTAAGTAGTGCAGTGCTTAAAAATATTAAGATGAATTTATTTTGGGCATTTTTCTATAATGTTATAGGCATACCAGTGGCAGCTGGTGTATTTTACTTATATAACGGGCTTACATTAAACCCTATGATAGCAGCTGCTGCCATGAGTTTTAGCTCTATATTTGTGGTAACAAACGCTTTAAGGTTACGAAACTTTAAGGCAGAAAAATATAATATGCAAGAGGTAAAGAAGATGAATGTAATTGTTAATGTAAACGGAATGAACTGCAACCACTGCAAAATGTCTGTGGAAAAAGCATTAAGCTCAGTAGATGGTGTAGTTTCTGCAGAAGTTAGTTTAGAAGCAAAAAATGCTAAAGTTGTTTTATCAAAAGATGTAGATGAAAATGCGTTATTAAATGTGGTAAACGAGGCAGGTTTTCAGGCTGTATCTGTGGAGAAAGCATAATGATGGTAGATAAGGATACGGTAATACCTTTATTAAAGACGGCAAAGGGTCATATTGAAGGTATAATTCGTATGATGGAAGATAACAGGTATTGTATAGATATTTCCAACCAGCTTTTTGCTGTGGAAGCCATTATCCGCAAAACAAACAAGGCAGTATTAAAAGCCCATATTTTATCATGTGTGCGTCATGCTTCTGCAAATAATGATGAAGAAAAGTTTAGGGAGCTTACATCGTTAATAGATACTGTTTTAAAATAATGTAATATGGCAGAAACCCTGCCATATTACTTAAAAAGCTTTTCCATTTCTTTAATAATTAATAAAATATCTGCTATGGCTTCATCTTCGTATTCATCATACATTTCTTTTATTTTTTCAAAATAAGGCATAGCTTTTTTTATTTTTAAAAGCGGTATTTTTACAGGGTTATATTCAATAAGAATACTTCCTGTGGTATTATTTATAGTAACATTTTCCACACCGTTTGTTGCAAGTAAAATATTACTTATTTCATTGCATATATCATTATTTTTAAAAAGAGGGGCTTTAAGCCTAACTCTGCCTTCAAAAAAACTACTTATAATCATTTTTCATCCTTAGTTAATGGTTTCATAGAGTTTATGCTTATACCAACAGTTAAAGTATTATGTATAATTGAAGAATGTGAAAACCTTGCTAAAGTCTGTGCTGAGATTACTCATAACCATCCTGACGGAATCGCAGGAGCACAAGCAACTGCAGGTGTAATCTTCCCTAAAAGCCCAAGCAAAATAAGCAAAGAATTTCCTGCAATTATCACTTTATTATTAAATGATATTCTTTCAAGCAGGTTTTGCCCTAATATTCTTGTATCTAAAAGGCTTTCAATACCTTTTTCATTAAGTATAATATCTGCAGTTTCGCCAGCAATATCGGAGCTTCCTTTCATAGCAATACCTG
>CAMEOC010000088.1 GCA_945929285.1 uncultured Mucispirillum sp. | reverse complement strand
TAATAATATTATAGTGCTAGATGATGCTCCTGCAAAACAAGAAAAAGTTGAAGCTTCCCCACAGATTGTGGTAATAGAAGATTCTGGTGCTGCAAAAAACAGCCTTTATTCTTATGCCATAGAGCTTAACAGGCAAAGAAAATATACAGAAGCTAGAGGCAAATTCCAAGAGTTTATTAAAAAATACCCAAATGACCAGTTAGCAGGTAATGCTCAATACTGGATAGGGGAAACTTACTACTCTGTAAATGATATGAAAAATGCTTTAACTTCTTTTCAAGATGTTTTAAAAAAGTTTCCAAAATCAAATAAACTTCCTGATGCAATGTTAAAAATTGGCTATGTACAGGAAAAACAAGGCAAAAAACAAGAAGCAATTGCTACTTTCCAAAACCTGATTAAAAAATACCCTAAATCAAAACCTGCCACACTGGCAAAACAAAAACTTCAAACTTTAGGTGCATAACCTATTTATATATAAGCCTCTAACCACAAATTAGGGGCTTTTTTACTGCCTAATTTTAAAAATATATAAAAATTATACTATATTATGTATATAATTTTGTATAAACCTATGTTTTTATTGCTAAAATATAATATATCAAGTAACATAAACTATGTAATAAGTATATGGGGGCAAGATGCTTATAAAACCATTTTTAAAATGGGCAGGTGGCAAGGGGCAACTTCTCAATAAAATTAGACCACTGTATCCACAAGGATTAGGTAATCAAATAACTAAATATATAGAACCTTTTATAGGTGGTGGTGCTGTTTTTTTTGATATAATATCCAGTTATAAATTAAATAAATATATTATTAATGATATAAATAAAGAATTAATAAATACATACAAAGCAATACAACAAGATATACATAGTCTTTTAGAATATCTTTCAAAAATTACTTCCTACTATAAAAAATTATCAACAGAAGAAAGAGATTTATTTTATTATAACATTAGGGATAAATATAATAGTATAGTATTAAACAATTGTATAAATCTAGAAAAAGCAGCTCTTTTTATTTTTTTAAATAAAACATGTTTTAATGGACTTTACAGGGTAAATAGAAATAATCAATTTAATGTGCCAGCAGGTAAATATAAAGACCCTGCAATTTATGATGAAGAGAATTTATTAAATGTATCAAAACTATTGCAAAATATTGAAATATTGTGCGGTGATTTTGCCACTACTTATAATTATATTGACAGCAATACTTTTATATATATTGACCCACCATATAGACCTTTAACAAAAACATCATCATTTACAAATTACTCTAATTATATATTTGATGATAATGAACAAGTTCGCCTTTCATCATTTATTAATGAAGCAGATAAAAAAGGTGCTTATGTTCTTGCAAGTAATTCAGACCCTAAAAATACATCAGAAAATGATGTATTTTTTGATGAGCTTTACAGTTCCAAAAAAATTATACGAATTGAAGCAACAAGGGCTATTAACAGCAACCCACTAAAAAGAGGAAAAATTAATGAGTTGCTGATTAGTAATTATTAGAGGAATATATGAGAGATTTTGAACAATGGTTTACTACATTTACAGACAGTATTTATACTTATAATTTTTTTATAGACTTTGATAAGGTATATTCTAATATCGATAAAATTAAAATTGAGTTAAATATTCTTAATTCGCTAATAGGCAGTTCAAATATAGAAGATGATTTTAGAAGCCTTATACACAAATATCCTGAAACTCTAAAATGTATTCCTATATTACTTGCAATTAGACAGGCGGAACTAATATTTAACGATAATAACGGAGAAAATAAAATTAACTTTCAAATTTATGATGAAAGTAATATAGATAATTATATTAAATTTATGAACAAAACAGGTCTTTTTAACTTGCTAAAAGAGGCTAAAATTAATTCTTTATTAGATTATATCACAGGTGTAGAAGTTGGGCTGGATTCAAATGCCAGAAAAAATAGAACTGGCAAAGTAATGGAAAACCTTGTAGAAAGCTATATTAAAAAAGCAAATCTTAAATATTATAGCCAAATAAATACTACATATATTAATGATAATTTTAATATAGACTTATCGCAAATAATAACCAATGCAGAAAAAAGATTTGATTTTGTAATTTTAAATAATAGTAAAATTTATGCAGTAGAAGTCAATTTCTATAATAGTAGTGGTTCAAAACTTAATGAAACAGCAAGAAGTTATAAAGAAATCGCTTCTGAAATAAAAAATATTAAAAATTTTACATTTATATGGATAACTGATGGTGCAGGCTGGAAAAATGCAAAAAATACCTTAAGAGAAACATTTAATAGTATGCAGCATATTTATAATTTAAATGATTTAAAAAATAATGTTCTTCAAAAAATTATAAAATAGATTTCTACATTTTTGCCAAATTGTAGTAATAAACCTATGTTTTTATTGCTAAAAAGCATATTTTCTGCTAAAACCTATGTAATTATAATAATTTTATTTAAGGATAAGTAATGTCAACTAAATTTATTCGTAATTTTAGTATTATTGCCCATATTGACCATGGTAAATCTACCATTGCAGATAGGTTAATAGAATATACCGGTGCAATAGATAAAAGAAAAATGAAAGCTCAAGTGCTGGATTCTATGGATATAGAAAGGGAGCGTGGTATTACCATTAAAGCCCAAACTGTATGCCTAAACTATACAGCAGATGATGGAAACGATTATATTATAAACTTAATTGATACCCCAGGGCATGTGGATTTTACCTATGAAGTTTCAAGAAGCCTTGCAGCATGCGAAGGTGCTTTGGTGGTGGTGGATGCTTCCCAGGGGGTGGAAGCTCAAACTATTGCAAATACTTTTATGGCAGTAGACCAAAATTTAGAGCTTATTCCTGTTATTAATAAAATAGACCTGCCTTCTGCTGATGTGGAAAGGGTAAAAGCAGAAATTGAAGATTCCATAGGTATTGATGCCAGCCAGGCTATACCTGCCAGTGCAAAAGAAAATATTGGCACAAAAGAAATATTAGAAGCTATTGTGCAAAAAGTGCCTGCCCCACAGGGTGATGAAAATAAAAGCCTTAAAGCTATGATATTTGATTCCTGGTATGATGCTTACAGGGGTATTATAGTATTAATAAGAGTAATGGATGGTGTTATAAAAAAAGGCGATAAAGTGCAGTTTATGGCAACTGGTAAAGAATATGAGATTATAGAAATAGGTAAATTTCTACCGCAGGCCACCCATGTGGAAAGTTTAGGGCCTGGGGAAGTGGGCTTTATTTCTGCCAGCATTAAAGATGTCCATGAAGTAAAAATTGGGGATACTGTAACCCATGCTAAAAACCCTACACAAGACCCATTTCCTGGGTTTAAAAATGTAAAACCTGTGGTATTTTGCGGCCTTTACCCAATAGACCCAAACCAATACCAGGATTTAAGAGATGCCATTGAAAAATTAATATTAAATGACAGTGCCATTACATTTGAACCGGAAAGCTCTGTGGCTTTAGGGTTTGGTTTTAGGTGCGGCTTTTTAGGGCTTTTACATATGGAGATTGTGCAGGAAAGGCTTGAAAGGGAATTTAACTTAAATTTAATATCCACAGCACCTACTGTTATATATAAAATATATAAAACAGACGGCACATGTGTGGAAGTGGATAACCCTGCAGATTTGCCAGACCCAAATAATTATATAAAAATAGAAGAACCATTTATTGCTGCCACATTAATATTACCTTCTGAATATGTGGGCCCTGTTATTCAGCTTTTACAGCAGAGAAGGGGCTGGCAGACAAATATGAAATTTTTATCACAATCTCGTGTAATATTGGAATATATGCTGCCATTAATGGAAGTAGTTATGGATTTTTATGATAAATTAAAATCATGCTCTAGAGGGTATGCTTCCTTTGATTATGAATTTGCAGAATACAGGGAAAGCAAGCTTGTAAAACTTGATATTTTAATTAATAAAGAACCAGTTGATGCTTTATCTATCATAGTCCATAGAGACCAGGCAGAATATAAGGGTAGAGAATTAGTTGAAAAAATGAAAGAAGTTATACCTAGGCAGATGTTTGAAGTGGCTATTCAAGCAGCTATTGGTAATAAAGTAATTGCAAGAAGCACAGTTAAAGCTTTTAGAAAAGATGTTATTGCAAAATGTTACGGTGGCGATATTAGCCGTAAACGAAAACTGCTTGAAAAACAAAAAGAAGGTAAAAAACGCATGAAGCAGATAGGCTCTGTGGAACTGCCGCAGGAAGCCTTTTTAGCTGTTTTAAAAATAGGAGAAGATAAGTAAATGAGTAAAAATAATAATGATACAAAAGCAGATATGCCAAAAAGTGCATCTAAAGAAATAGTTGACAGCATTATTGTTGCATTTGTTATAGCTATATTTATACGCACTTTTTTCCTTGGGGTTTATACTATCCCTTCTGGCTCAATGCTTGAAACTCTGCAAATTGGTGATTTTATACTTGTAAATAAATTATCTTATAAATTTTCTGAACCAAAGCATGATGATATAGTTGTTTTTGAATACCCACTTAACCCAAAGTTAGATTATATTAAAAGGGTTATTGGTGTGCCGGGTGATGTTATTGAGATTAAAGATAAAATAGTATATAGAAATGGCGAAAAACTAGAACCTGACTATGTAAAATATAGAGATAACTTTAGTTTTGATAAGGCAGATAATATGCCAAAATTTACAGTGCCAGAAGGCTTTTATTTTATGATGGGTGATAATAGAGATAACAGCGAGGACAGCCGCTTTTGGGGCTATGTTAGGAAAGATGCCATTGTGGGAAAAGCATTTATTATATACTGGTCATGGGGTGAAAATGGCCCAAGGTTTTCAAGGCTTTTTAATTTGATAAATTAATAATTTAAGGGGCAGGGTTTAAATATTCTGCCCCATATTGTATGCTTCTTCTAAATATTTTGTGTAACTTACTTCACCTTTTTGGCGAACACCCCCAGCCTGAATCATACCCATTACTTTTGAGCCTGCCATACAACTTACAAGCCCACGCATGCAAAGCTCTATTATTTTAAAATTTGGGTTTTTATCCCCTGCTGCAAAAATATAATATACTTCTTTATTTGTAATCAACCTATATGATGAAACAAGCCTGTCTATAAAAGTTTTCATCTGGCCGCTTAATGAATAAAAATAAACAGGGCTTGCAAATACTACAACATCACATTTTATAAGTTCCGCTATAATATCAGACATATCGTCCTGCTGGCTACATTTACCTGGGTTTTTCTCACAAAATGCACAGCCTTGGCAAAAGTTTATATTTTTTTCATTTAAAAATACTTCTACTACCTTATGCCCGTTCTCTAAAGCACCTTTTGCAAAACTCTGGCACATTAATTCAGTATTACCATGCTTTCTTGGGCTGCTTGAAATTATAAGCACATTTTTTGACATATGTTACTCACCTGTATATTATATTTTTCAAGATATTATCATAAAAGAATGTATTAGTAAAATGTTTATTGTATTATATACAGATTATAAGCTAATTGATTGGTATTTCAACTATATGGTTTCTAATTTTGAAGCCCCCATGAATCTTTATCGATGTGTTGATTTTTCGGATAAAGAAAATCCAGAAGATTGCAAT
>CAMEOC010000087.1 GCA_945929285.1 uncultured Mucispirillum sp. | reverse complement strand
TGCTCATACCTGTGGCAATGTGTCTCATACCTTGTTTTTGGAATATGAGTTTGCCGGTAGCACTGATTTTAAAGCGTTTTTTTGCACCCTTATGGGTTTTCACTTTGTGCGTAGCCATCGTTACTCCTTAAATAGTTTTAGCTTTACAAAATTAAGCGTTTATTTAGTTGCCTTTGGGGCAATTACAATCATTTGTTGTTTGCCTAAAAGTTCGGGCTTTTTCTCCATAGTGCCTAAATCTTCCACATCTACAGAGATTTTATTTAAAAGCTCTGTGCCTGCATCTAAAAACATGATTTCCCTGCCTCTATATCTGATGACGATTTTCACTTTATCACCATCTGTTAAAAAGCGTCTTATGTGTTTTAGTTTCACATTATAGTCATGTTCTTCAATTTTAGGGCGGAATTTAATTTCTTTAATATCCACTTGGTGTTGGCGCTGTTTTTTACGAGCTTCTTTTTCTTTTTTGTTTTTTTCAAACTTGTATTTACTGTAGTCCATAACACGACATACAGGTGGTTTAGCTCCAGCTGCCACTTCCACTAAATCATACCCTTTTTCCCTGGCAATATCCAATGCCTCATGTAATGATAAAATCCCTAATGCCTGCCCATCATCACCTATAAGGCGAACTTCTGAAGCAGTGATTTCCTCATTAACCCTTTCTTTGTCTGCATCTTTTGCTGACGGTATGGCACACCTCCATAAAGAGAAAAATCCCTTTAATACCTTTTTAGCTTTTATTTATAATATTATTTTTCCCATAATTCAAGTGATTTTAATTGTATTAATGCATTTAATACATTAAGATATGAAGAAAAATCAATATTATTATGGGTTTGTCCGTTTCTTAAGCGGACAGAAATTTTATTTTCCTGCATTTCATTATTACCAACAACTATCATGTGCGGCACTTTTTCCACTTGAGCTTCCCTAATTTTATAGCCTATTTTTTCATTTCTTAAATCTTTTTCTGCTCTAATGCCTGCCTGTTTTAATTGTTTGTATAAGCTGTTTGCATAATCTGCACTTTCATCAGTAATATTCATTACCCTAACCTGCACAGGGGAAATCCAAACAGGGAAAGCACCTGCAAAGTGTTCTATTAAAACCCCTAAAAATCTATCAACAGAACCAAGAATAACCCTGTGAAGCATAACTGGGCGGTGTTTTTCGCCGTCTTGCCCAACATAAGTTAAATCAAAGCGTTCAGGAAGATTAAAGTCGCACTGAATAGTAGCACACTGCCATAATCTGCCAATGGCATCTTTTAATTTAATATCAATTTTAGGGCCATAAAAAGCACCGTCCCCTTCGTTAATTGTATAATTTAAGCCTTTTGATTCTAAAGCATCAATTAAAGCTTTTGTGGCAGTATCCCAAATTTCCACAGAGCCTATAAATTTTTCTTCTGGGCGGGTAGAAACTGTGTGGATAAATTCAAAACCAAAAATATCCATAACATACTGCACGAAATCTAAAATATCTGTGATTTCTTCTTGAAGCTGGTCCTGCCTGCAGAAAATATGGGCATCATCTTGAGTGAAAGCACGAACTCTCATAAGCCCATGAAGCACGCCAGATTTTTCATGCCTGTGCACTGTACCAAGCTCAAAATACCTAAGAGGTAAATCACGGTAGCTGTGAAGCTCATTTTTATACATCATAATGTGAGATAAGCAGTTCATAGGTTTTATACCAAATTCGCCGCCATCTATTTCTGTAAAATACATATTTTCTTTATAGTTATCATAGTGGCCAGAACATACCCATAAATCTTTTTTAAGAATAGTAGGGCCGTAAACTATATCATAACCTCTTTTAATATGTTCTTCCCTTTCAAACTGCTCTAAAACAGCACGTAGCATACCACCACGAGGCAGGTAAATTGGAAAGCCAGCCCCTGCATCTTCTTCAATGGTGAAAAGTTTTAGCTGTTTGCCAAGGCGCCTGTGGTCTCTTTTTTTAGCTTCTTCCAGCATATTAATATAGTCATCTAATTCTTTTTTAGAAAACCAAGCAGTGCCGTATATTCTTTGGAGCTGTTTATTTTTTTCATCACCTCGCCAGTAAGCACCAGCCACAGATAAAAGTTTGAAGTGTTTTATTTTACCAGTGGAAGAAACATGAGGCCCACGGCAAAGGTCTGTAAAATCCCCCTGTTCATAAAGGGAAACAGTATCAACTCCTAAATCTTCTATAATTTCTACTTTATATTTTTCATCTTCTTTAGTAAAGCGTTCAATGGCATCTTTAGCATTCATTTCATATCTAGAAACTGGTATATTTTCCCCTGAAATTTTAGCCATTTCTTTTTCTATTTTTTCTAAATCTTCCACAGAAAAAGGTGTATCTCTATCAAAATCGTAATAAAAGCCGTTTTCTACAACAGGGCCAATGGTAACTTTTGTTTCAGGGTAAAGCCTAAGTATTGCTTGAGCCATAAGGTGAGCAGTGGAGTGCCTTAATATTTCCAAAGCTTCTGGGTCGCTTTCTGTTAATATTTTAAGGCTGTCACCATTATGAAGTGTAGCAGAAAGGTCTACTTCTTTTCCGTTAATAACCCCAGCTGCTGATTTTTTTGCTAAACTATTTGTGATTTTTTTTGCAGCATCCAGCACAGAAGCATTTTCTTCCAGCTCTAAACTGCTACCATCAGGTAATTTTATATTCATAATATTCTCCAAAAGCCTGCAGTTATAAAAAACTGCAAACTTAACCATATACAATTAAATAGATAACCCTAATTTATAAATGTAAAAAGTAAATAAGTCAATGAAAATCGTATGAATTTATAAGATTTCTTAAAAAATAAGGGGAAGCCAAAGCCTCCCCCAATATATTTAATATGAAAATAAATTATTTTGATTCAAAACCCATAAAAGTAACAGTTGGGTTTTTATCTGTAACTTGTATATGGAATTTTGCAATATTTTTATGTATTGATGGTTTATATTCACTCCAATTAATAGAGAAATATAAATTAGGACGAATATAGTTTTCAGATAAATCACCAGAGCATACACCCCCGTCACATTGTTGTGCATCATTTTGAAAGTCTATACCAGTAATTCCAACTGCCGTGCTAGAGTTATACAAATCACCACTGGAACTTTTCATATCAAACTGTATTTTTAAATACATTCTATTAGGATATTTTTCATAGTTTGCAGGATTAATATCTGAATGCTGTGGAATATTTGCACTGCTATTTAATACATTTATATTTATAGTGGATGAAATTTCACCATTATAAGGAGAATCTCCCAAAAAACTATTTTAGCTTTTATTGTGGCATTACCTTCATTCTGAGGTAGTAGTAAAGGATTGCCTTGATTTTGATTACATTTTACAACAGTTTCATCTGAAGATGTGCATGACAGAAAATAAATTCCTTGTAAAGCAGGGTAATAACTAAAAGCAACTTTACTAGTTAAATTAACATTTGTTCCTTTTGTTAAAGTTATAGATGATGGGTTTGCTGTCATTACAGGTGTTACAGTTTCCCCAGTTGTATCTACCACATCAATATAAACTGTTGTAGAAATATCAGGATTATCAAGGGAAGTAATTGTTAATTCAGTAGAGCCTTCTTTTAATGCAGTTATATTATTACTAACATCTATTCTTGCAATAGTATCATCTTTTATGGCAATAGAAACTTCTTTTTTATCGCTAGAAAGGCTTTCAGGTTTAACTGTATAGTTAAGTTTTATAGTGTTTAATCCTAATGTTGGGTTTAAATCAAGGGTATATCTGAAGTATCTACTTCTATTGATAAAACTTTATCTACTACTGGTTTATCTGCACCGTCTGAAACTACAATAGTAACAGTTTTAAAAATTGCTGGATTTGCTTTTGAGGCAACTATAATATCTACTAAGCATTTAGCTTTAGCAGTAATATACCCATTATTATCTATTGATACAATTGTTTCATTTTCGCTTGCATATAATAATGTTTGTTTAGCTTCACTAGGGAAAACAAATGCGGATATTTGAGCTGTTTTGGTAGCTTGTAAATCAAGCTCTATATAAGTTTTATCTACATCAACTCTTTCAACCTTAATATCACCGTCACTGCCACCGCCGGTATTTCCGCCACCAATTTCAGTATTAGTGCCACCGCCTAAGCCTGCTAAATCGCCACAGCCTGCTATTAAAAATAGGGCAGTTAAAACCATACATAATATTTTTTTCATAGCTTACTCTATATGTATAATATCTTAATATAAATTATAAATTAAGTAATGCAATAAATAAAGAATTATTTTGGTGGGAAATATTTCATGGCAATTTTTTTACCAATAACCTGGCCTGCAATACCAAAAATCATAAATATAAAAATATACCAAAAGGAAAAGCCTGCAGAACGGCGTAAAATAGCAGCCACAGGTATAGGGGCATGGATAGATAAAAACCACATAAGGCTGTATGATGTAAACCTGCTTCTAAGCATACCAAAAGGCAGGTTTATTAAAAAACAAATAATACCGATTTTAAAAATTAAAAAAAATAGTTCATAAGTTATCATATTTATGTTATAGTAATTTTAATATGATTTGTAAAGGTGGTTTATGAGAAAAATAGTAATAATTTCCTTAATTTCTACATTATTTATAATTTATGGCTGTAAGAAAGAAGAAAATAGTAATAGTGTGGAAAAAGATATTACATTAGATATACGAAAAGAAACTATAAACGATATAGATGTTTTAGCAGAAGACGGCACAGTTATTCAAAATGCAAAAGCACCACAGGCAGAAGGGGAAAATACAGACCTTATTCAAAAAGTGGAAAATAAAAGTACAAATATTAATGAATTTTTTAAAGCTGTTATTAATGCAAAAGATACTAAAGAGTTAGATATTTTTATAAATAAAGGCTCAGATATTAATGCTTTTAATGAAAACGGGGAAACCCCTTTAAGGGTGGCAATTACTGCAGGCAATATGGCTTCATTAGAATATTTAATTAAAAAAGGTGCAAACTTAAATAATGCTTCAGATGATGGAGTTCCACCATTAAGCTATGCTATTGCCATCAAAAATTATGATGCAGTTGATATGATTTTAAAAGAAGAAAGTTTAGATATGTATTTTGTATGGGGTGATGTGTGGACAGGCTCGCCAATATATGTAAGCATATATTCAGCAGATACTTATACATTAAAAGAGATGATAAATAAAGGGTTTGATATAAACCATGATTTTGCAGAGTTTGGAGCACCACCTGTTATGCTTTATGCTTTAAGCCAAAGGGGGCATTTAAAGCTTGAAGATTATAAAAACCTTATATCATTTTTAATACTAGAAAAAGCAGATATTAATAAGCAGGGCAGCACAGGTATTTCACCACTTATGTATGCTTTAAAAAATTCTGATATAGAAGCCTTTAATGCTTTAATAGTTGGCGGGGCAGATATTTTATTAAAGGATAATAAAGGTCAGGTGGCTTTAGATTATTATAATAATTATGTAAAACCTAATGAAGATATATATATGGAAGATAAGGAAAAAATAGAGGCAATTTTAAAGTAATATTAGGAGATAAAATGTTTTTACAACTTTTTGCAGTAGGTGCAGGGGGCTTTTTAGGGGCAGTTTTTAGAAGTTTATCACTTTTATTTTTCACTGCAAAACTTGGGCTTTCATCAATTTATGGGGTATTATTTGTAAATGTGTTAGGCTCATTTAT
>CAMEOC010000086.1 GCA_945929285.1 uncultured Mucispirillum sp. | reverse complement strand
AGTCTGCATTTTAAAATGTAATATTTTATTCATATTATTCTTCCACCAACTTTAAAGGGATATAAAGCCCATAGCCTTGAGCTACTGTATTTTTATGGTATGATAACCCAGAAATTCCTTTACCCATATATGCTTTATTAAAACACTCATTTTTCACATAAAATGCCAAAGCCCCACTTTTTGCCATTACAAATGGATTTTTAAATGGTGTGCCTTTTTCTGTTAATGCTCCATGTTTTCCAAAGCGTGTTATAGGTGTGTAATACATTTTGTTAGTGTATTTATTCATTCCAGAAACATCTGTATTACTTAGTAAAATAAAAGCATCTTTATTATCTGTATTAATTTTTATATCTTCGTTTCTAGCAACTTCAAAAAAACCTTTACCTGTTGAAGTTTTGCTGCCATAGCCTGTTTTTCCAATATCTTCTATGGCTGAAAGAATAATATCTTCCTTAAAGCCTTCTTTTACATATAAATATACTCTAAAATAAAAATTATTATTTTTTGCCGTATATCTATATTCAATATTAGAATATGGGGCAAATTCTGCATTTAATGTTGTTCCTGCAGCCCTGTTAATATGGGCTTTTACCACATCATATTTATAATTTTTCCAACTATCATCTGTGGTTGAAATATCAGTAGTTTCTTTTATAAGCCCATTTTTTTCTATGGTTAATATGCCGTTACTAATAAGGTTTTCAAGCTTTATTTTATTTTTATTTTTCAAAGCTTTCCTTTTAGCAAGGTCATATACATTTATTTCCGATGCTGGTTTTACTGGCATCTGCTGGGCAGAAATGTACCCCATAGGGAAAAAATCTGATATTACAAAAAATGGGTTATTTTCGTAATCTTTCAAATATTCATCTAAATTATGCCCCTGCATATAAAGCATATAGCATATCTGAGCAAAAAATGTATCTGATGAAAGCTCGCTTGCAAATGATGATGTGGGCTTTATATCTAAACTAATATAAGTATATTTCATATTAATTCTCTTAAATAAATTATAATGTTTTATTTTAGGTCTGGAAGTTCTTTTCCGTCAAATAAAATAGAAACTTTTCCATAACCACGGCTGGAAGAACCACCTAAAGCATCTAATTCTAAAAGTTGTAATCCTCTTGTTAAAAGTTTGAGAAATTCTTCTTCATTATCATTATTTACACTATCATTAAATACTTTTAAAGTAATAGTTCCTGTAAATTTTGTGCCAGCAACAACCCGTTCTGTAAACCTTGGGCTTTCTGCTTTTCCGTCATCTCTTTTTATACTAACTTCTGGTTTCACTTCAAATATTTCAGTATATTCACCACTATTTTTTTTCAAACTTAAGTCAGAAAAAGAAAGCCTTGTTATACCATAATTTATTTGTTCTTTATTATTATCTTGTGTAGATTTATTTTCTTTTGAAGATTTATTATCTGCTGATGTGCCAAAAAGTTTTAAAATATTTTCCATATTTTTAGTATTGCCTATATTGTTTCTTTTTGCATCTTGCACTATTTTTGCATTTAATACCTTGCCATCTTTAGATATAGCCAAAAGCCCTGCATCATATTCTAATAAACTGCGTATTTTTCCCTTTAAACTGCTACCTGGAATATATGGCTCATTATTTGCCGGGTTTCGTATAAATTCACTATCCACCCCACCTATTCTTAAAGCCGTTCTGCCTGCTCCTATATAAAGCCCTGTTACAACAGTTATTTCTATATTATATTTTTTTATTTGAAATGACATTTTTCCCTCCTTATTTACTATAATACCTTAAGTAACCTAATACAGCTTCAAAATATAAAACAAAATCATCTAAATTTTTAGATTTTTTTATATTGCTAATGTAAAAAGTAATAAATTCATAAAATGTATTATGGATATTATCTCTCCCTTTTGCATAAGCTGCTTTTGATTTTAATAAATATATAAGTGGCAGTGTTTTTTCAAAACTTTCATCATCTTTATTTTGTTTTAAATCTTTAACCTGCTTTTGCAGTGATAAAAGCTCATCATAAAATTTCCTTATCTGTGTATATGAATCTCTTTCAATAAAAATTTTATAAGCCACCTTATTTGCCTTATCTATCTTATCTGTAAGGTTTTCTTTTGTAAGCACTTCAAATTTTAAAGGCGCGTCGTGAGTTGGGTTGCTATCGGGGTTAGCCCTTATTTCACCTTGTCTTTCTTGTTTAGGACTATTACTACTATTTTGCTGTAACTTTTCTGGAAGCTTATCTCCAAATAAACCAAAGCTATTATTTTTTCCCATTAGCAACCTCTATATTTTAATTTATTTATTTATTTCTTTCATTATATAAATGTAATGCTATAAGTGTTTTAAGTAATACAGCATTTACTTCTATAAAATTAGTAAAGTATAATATTATTTCTTTTTTCAAACTGCCTGTAAATTCTTTTAATATTACATCTTTTGGTATGTTTTTTACATTTAACCTGCCTAATACATAATGAAAATGAGAACGCCACAATAAATTATTTAAGTTAATACTGCTTTTATTTTCCTTTTGTTCTTTTTCATGCTCCATTTTCATATCACAGTAATTTATAAGCTTATATAAAAGCCCATGTGAAATATCTATATGTTTATCAAAATATTTGATTTTTTCTTGAAAAACTGTATATTCTTTTAAAAATAAAGCATATTTATATTCCCCATAAAGCAGGCTAATATTACCTTTTATAATACTTTCTTCCTGCCCTTTTTCCCTGAAATGTTTTGCACTTTCAAGCCTGCTTTCTGCATCATCTGCCATAAACCAAACAGGTGAGCCATCATTATAAAACCCTATGCCACAGGAAATGGTGATTTCGTTATTATTATTTGTAAACCTTGCAAATTCATCATATAAAATTTTTGCAGTTTTTATTACTTCATCATACCTGCCCACAAGAAATAAATCATCTCCACCTGCAAATACAGTATATATATTCATAGCCTTTTTCTTCATTACTGCATATAAATGGTATGAAAAAAAGTTGTGTATGGAACGAGAAAGCATATTTGTTCGTGAAAAAGTAAGCTTGCCTTTTATTACTTTCCCGCTGCTGTCTTTTTCAGAAAGTCCGCAAGCCAAGATTATCCACATCTGCTTTTAATACAGCTAACATATTTGCACCATTACCTTCTGGGCTGTATGAAGCAATATCTGAAAATGAGCGTATTTTCTCCTGCCCATCATCACTTTTATCCACTGCCACATAGCTTCTATAATGGATAACATCTTGGTAATTATAATTATTATCTGCCTTATCCTGCATATCTATATGTATGCGTATAAAAGCCCTCTCCCTGTCATTATTATCAAAACTTATACTATATTTATCAAAAAATTCCCCATTTTCACTTTCTATTACATATAAATATTTACTAGACCTTAATTTTTGACCATACTGAATATATACCAAACAGTTATCACAGGCTTGAAATTTATTATCTTTTTTCGGCATAATACCACAATATTCACATTTACTACTATTTTCTGTAAAATTTTTATAATATTCAGTAAAAACACACTTTTTATCTTCTGTTAAGTTAAATCGGGTTGCTTTTGATTTCTCTTTTTCTTCCAAAAGATTAAGTAGAAGAATATGAAACCTTTCAGAATTAAAATCCTCTATTTTACAATCAACAACAGAAAGCCCCATGGAAACTGAAGCATAATATTTTTCATAAAGCCAGTTACCTATTTTATTTTTAATTTCTTCTATATCTTCTGCTACTTTTTCATTATAATTACTTAGTATTACAAACTGCCCGGCAGCATTCATCATTAAATTAAAATAAGGCAGATTTAGCTTTTCAAGCACATAAAGGGAAGCTATGTCAGACATTAATGATACATAAAAAGATTTACCCCTTAAAGAGTTAGCAGGGTTTTTGCTGGCAGCATCTTTATTAAATATAAAGTTTTGTATGCTGAAAAAATCTCCCCTTATTAATGCAAAATCATCACCTGCTAAATCTTTTTGCATATACTGCACACATGCAAAAGCTGATACCACTTTTGCATATTCATAAAGGGATATATCATCACTATCTCCAGTATAAAATGCTGGTATATTTGATAAGTATTTGAAAAATACAGAATCTAATGCGGCACTTGTCATAAGTATAGATTTATCTTTTTCTGCATTATTTAATACACACACCAAATCTGATATCAACTGATTGTATATACTTTTATATTTTTCTTCTATTTCTGAAAAATTATAATTTTCCTTTACTGGAAATATGGAAGTATTGCTAAATTTTTCAACAGGTAAAAATACATTTTCCCGCTTTTTATTTAAAAGTGTGGCACTGCTTAAAAGATGTGGCAGTTGTTTTGTTATATCATAATTTGCAATATAATCGCTTTTATCTTCCATACCCTTTGCTGCCCTTATGGCGTTTTCTTCTATTTCCTTTAAATCATCACTAAAAGAGTAAATAGGGCATTCAAAACCGCATTCCTGCCATAATTTAGTAAGAAAATTTGTTTTGCTATTTATATTATCAAAAAAATCTCTATGTATTTTTTCTATATTACTTTCTTTAAAGATTATACCATAAAGCCTGCTAATTATCCGCAGATTTGCAGCTATACTAAAAACATTTGCTTTATGGCTTACATTTCTACCCTTTTTCATTATATTTCCCCATAATCTATATGCCCTAAACCAAAGGACACATTTTTTCCTATATTTAATAACCTACCAGCTTCTAAAAATGATAAATGCTGTTTCGTAAAATCTGCCTCTATAACCATAGAGCCTGCAATTCCGCCCATTTTCATACTTATATCCTGCCTTCTTGAATATCTGGAGCTATCCTGCCAAAAAAGATTTGTTTCTAATATCTGGCTGTTTTTTATAAACTCTAGTTTTGGAGTTAGGCTTTTATCCCCATAAAAAGCAGAAAGCATATCCAGGCGGCGTTTTGCTGATAAAAGTATATCATTTACATCTATTTCTGAAACATATTTTCCATTTTTTTTATACCTAAATGGTGTAATAAATTTTACAGCTATTTTTTTACGATATTTTTCCTGGCTTTCATCAAATATATAAGTTTCCAGTGGCAGGCCTGTAAAATCAAACTCTAAACTATATTCGTTATTTACGCATGATATATAGCCCATATTGTATTTTATTCTCTCTTTAAACATGCCCTTTTCACCTGCTCTTTTTACAGCCAGTAAAAAATATGAAATATAATCTATTCCTTCCCCTGTGAAAACTACCGTAATATCAACCTTATCTATTTCAGTATTTTTATAATATTCTGCCTTTATAATATATGGTGAAGGTGCCTTATCTCTGCCAGAAATTACATTATTTTCTTTATTTATTGGGTTTTCAAAAAGAATGCTGTAAGCACATTTAAAACGCAAAGGGCATATATGGCATGTCTGCTGTTTTAAAACACATGAAAGGTAGTGCAGCTCATTACCTAAAACAGAGCGAAATACATAAGCAAAAGGAATATTTATTGTAAATTTTCTTTCAAAAAACAAGGTCAGTTTTATTTTACGGTAATTTATCTGCATATATAACCTTTTTATTTTACAATATGTTATACCATACTTTATGCAATATAACACCAATATTATTCTTTTGCAACTTTTTATATAATAAAAGTATTAATTGGTAAAATCTAAAAACGATTGCAACATTTTAAGCAGTCGTCTAAATTCTCATA
>CAMEOC010000085.1 GCA_945929285.1 uncultured Mucispirillum sp. | reverse complement strand
ATTCTGCCCTTGCAAGAATTTCAGAATCTATTATATCTAATACAGATTTACCTCTTTCAAGGCTTTTAGAAGTGGCAGAAGAATCTGGTAGAATAGAAGCTTCAAAACTAGATAAATATTTACCATCACTACAAACTATTGTGGCTATTGCTCCACTTTTAGGGCTTTTAGGAACAGTTTTAGGTATGATTAAGATATTTGATGTAATAGCATTACAAGGCACAGGCAATGCAGAAGCATTATCTTCTGGTATTGCTGAGGCATTATTAACTACTGCTGCAGGGCTTGTGGTGGCTATTCCTGCCCAAATATTTTATTTTATAGCAAAAGCAAAGGCAGATACCATAGGAAATGATTTGGAAAAAGCATCATCTGAAGTTATGAACTTATTATTTAAAGATGAAAAATAAATGGTAATATTATGCGTTTTCGTGATACAAAAAGAGATACAAATATTATTATAAATATTACGCCACTTATTGATATTGTTTTTATTCTGCTTATATTTTTTGCAGTAACCACATCATTTGTAACCCCATCATCCATTAAAATGGACCTTCCAAAAGCAAAAGGGGAAGCAGTGGAAGATAAAAAGAATATCCGTGTGGCTGTGGATAGTGCAGGTGCTTTATATATTGATGGTGAAGCCATTAAAGATGAGGAACTTGAATCAAGGCTTAAAACTTTAAAAGATATTCACCCAGAAGCAACTGTTATTATTGAAGCTGATGAAAAAGCAATGCATGGCAAAGTTGTATTTGTTATAGATAAGGCAAAAAGTGTAGATTATACAAAGTTTGCTATTGCTACAAAGGAATAATATATCTGTGAGATTATTTGCTGTTGTTTTGGTTTTTTCTATTATTGTGCATATTGGTATACTGCTTTTACCTTTACCTGAAAAGCAATTAAAGAAAAATGAAATTGTGCCTGTTACAGTAGTAGATATTAAAAAAGAAGAATTGCAAAAAAAGGAAGCTCCAAAACCTGAAAAAGTGGTGGAGAAGAAAAATATACCTGTGGAAAAAGAAACTGCTAAAAATAATACAAAAAATCAAGCAGTTAAAGAAAATAAACCCACAAAAAATAATGTAAAGCAAACAGCAAATAATGCTTCAGATAAAAAAATATCAGTTAATAATAATGCTGCAAAAACACAAAAAGAACAGAAAAAAGCAAGTGAAGTAAAAGAAGCTAAAGAAAGTCAAATAGAAGAAAAACCTTTTAGACCAAAAGGGGCAGATGACCCGCTTATTTTACCAGATATAAGTGTACCCCTTACTAATAATATGGATATTCCAGAAATAAAAGTGCCAGATATACCAAAGCCTAATATAAAAAATGAAATGGTTGAAAATAAAAGGGACATAGATATTGCAAATGAGCTTGCTTCCTTAAAAAGTAATGAAACAGCCCAAAAAAGTGATAATGTAACCAATGACCTTGCAGGGCAGGTGCAAAAAGAAGCACAATCCAGCATAGCAGCAAATAATAACAGCAACACAAACTTATATAATTTTGATATTGCTCCAACTGGTAATAGGAAAGTTTTATATGTGCCAAAAGATCCGGTATTTGCTCTTGCAAATGATACATATGTTACCTTAAAATTTAATATTGATAAAAAAGGTAATACATATAACATAACTTTTCTTACAAGAAGCAGTGTGGATGTGGAAAAGTTAGCTTATGATTATGTAAACAATATGAAGTTTGATGCTATAATAGAGGATAGGGATGATTTTGCCCAAATCACCATGTATTTTAAAGTCCAAAAATAAAAAATCTTAAAAATTTAGAAAAAATAGCAAATACTATTTGAAAAAAAATTAAATTTCATTATAATTAATTTTTTTAATGAACTCAAATACCACAGAGGTGTATTGAAATGGCTGTAAAACGTATTTATGTTACAAAAAGAAGTGAACATGCAGTAGAAGCAGACAAAATCTTAAATATGCTTAAAAATGATGAAAATATTAAAGGAATATCTGGCCTTGTTATATTAAATAGATATGATGTGGAAGGCCTAACAGATGTTCAAATAGAAAATACACTTTATACAGTCTTTGCAGAGCCTATGGTAGATGATATTTATAAAGATAAATTTCCCTTTGAAAATAACACATATTTTTCTGTGGAATATTTACCAGGGCAGTATGACCAAAGGGCAGATAGTGCAGAACAGTGTATAAAAGTTATCACTGGTGCTGAAAATGTTATTGTCCGTTGTGCAAAAACTTATGTTTTACATGGTGAAATTTCTAAAGAACAGCTTAATAAAATAATATCTGTAATGGTAAATAGTATTGACCAAAGAATAGCAGCAGAAGAAATACCTTCTACTTTATCACTAAAAATATTACCTCCAGAAGAAGTGAAAGTTCTTGAAAATTTTATAAATTTTAATGATGATGAGCTTGCTAAAACTATATCTAATATGGGGCTTGCTATGAATATTGATGATATAAAATTTTCTCAAGATTATTTTAAAAATCAGGAAAAAAGAAACCCAACAGAAACAGAGCTTAGGCTTTTAGATACATACTGGTCTGACCATTGCAGGCACACCACATTTAATACTATTTTAGATAAAATAGAGATAGAAGAAGGTAAATACAGTAAACTTTTCCAAGAAAGTTTAGAAAATTATTATAACCTTCGCAGTGAAATATACGGGGATAAAATATCTTCAAAACCAGTAAGCCTTATGGATATGGCAATCATTGGTGCAAGAGATGCTAAAAGAAAAGGTTTACTTGAAAATTTAGAACAAAGTGAAGAAAATAATGCCTGCTCCATTGAAATAGATGTAAATGTTGATGGCAAAAAAGAGCCTTGGCTTTTACAGTTTAAAAATGAAACCCATAACCACCCAACAGAAATAGAGCCGTTTGGAGGTGCAGCCACTTGTGTAGGTGGTGCAATACGCGATCCACTTTCAGGTAGAGCTTATGTTTACCAGTCTATGAGAATAACAGGTGCTGCAGACCCTAGAAAACCAGTGGAAGATTTTTTAAAGGGTAAAAAACTTTCTCAAAGGAAAATAGTGCAGGATGCTGCAAAGGGTTTTTCTTCTTATGGTAATCAAATAGGGCTTACAACAGGCTATGTGCAGGAATTTTACCATGATGGTTTTGTGGCAAAACGACTAGAAACTGGTGCAGCTATTGGTGCATGCCCTAAAAGAGCTGTTACAAGGTTAACTCCAGAGCCTGGTGATGAGATTATATTATTAGGTGGCAGAACAGGTAGAGATGGTGTTGGCGGTGCAACAGGCTCATCAAAAGAACATGATGCATCTTCCATTGAAATATGTGGGGCAGAAGTGCAAAAAGGTAATGCTCCAGAAGAACATAAAATACAAAGGCTTTTTAGAAATGAAAATGTTTCTAAACTTATTAAAAAATGTAACGACTTTGGTGCAGGCGGTGTAGGTGTTGCCATAGGTGAGTTATCTGATGGTTTAGAAATAGACTTAAATAAAGTGCCTAAAAAATATGAAGGGCTTACAGGAACAGAAATAGCCTTGTCTGAATCACAGGAGCGTATGGCTGTTGTTGTCCATAAAGATGATGTAGATGCTTTTATTGCAGAGTGTAAAAAAGAAAATTTAGAAGCTACACCTGTTGCAAAAGTAACAGATAAGAAAAGGCTTCAAATGTTTCATAACGGTAAATTAATTGTAGATATTTCACGGGAGTTTTTAGATAGTGCAGGTGCTTTAAGGCGTGAAAATGCCTATATTTCTAACCCGCAAAAAACAGAATATACAAATAAACAGGCAGAAACATCTTTTAGTGAAATGGTTGTAAATACATTATCAGACTTAAATATATGCTCCCAAAAAGGTCTTGTGGAAATGTTTGATTCATCTATTGGTGCTTCAACGGTTGTTACTCCATTTGGTGGAAAAACAGGAAATACACCAGCTCAAGCGATGGTTGCAAAAATACCAGTATTAAAAGGAGATACCACAACTGTTTCCATTATGGCTTCAGGTTATAACCCATTTATTATGGAATGGAGCCCATTTCACGGTGCATATTATGCTGTAATAGAATCTGTTTCAAAAATTGCAGCAACAGGTGGTAAATTACAAGATATTCGCCTTTCTTTTCAAGAGTATTTTGAAAGATTATCTCATGATGAAAAAAGGTGGGGAAAACCTGTTGCATCACTTCTTGGTGCATTAAAAGCCCAAACTGATTTAGGGCTTGCAGCCATTGGTGGAAAAGACAGTATGTCTGGCACATTTAAAGATAGTGTTACAGGCAGGGAAATTAATGTACCACCTACATTAATATCTTTTGCGGTTGCTCCTTCTGATTTAGAGTATGTAACTACAAACCAGTTAGAACATAATGGTGGCAATATTTACTTTCTAAAAACAAATATTTTAAAAAATGATTTAATAGATACAGCATCTTTTAAAGAAAACTTAAAAGCATTGGAAAAATTAATATCTGATAAAGTGGTAACAGCCGTATATGCCATAACAAGTGGCGGTATAATTGAAGCTTTATCTAAAATGGCTTTTGGTAATATGGTTGGCTTTAATATTAAAGGTTTAGAGTTAAAAGATTTAACATTCCCATATTACGGCAGCTTTATAATTCAAACTAAAAAAGGCTATACATTAAGCGGTGTGAAAAATATTTTAGAAATTGCAGATATTAATAGTAAAAATGAAGTAACATTTAATAATGAAGTGGTTAATATAGAAAATATGCTTTTAACATGGCAAAAACCTTTAGAGTATATTTTCCCAAGTTTTTATCAAGCAGAAAATAATATTATTGAAAAAAGAGATTACCACAAAAGAAGTAGTTTAAAATGTGCTAATGTAAAAGTTCAACCTTCTGTTGCTGTGCTTACACTGCCTGGCACAAACTGTGAATACGATACAAAGCGTATTTTTGAAAAAGCAGGCAGCAAAGAAGTAGAACCATTTATTTTTAGAAATATGACAACAGAAGATGCCGTGGCTTCTTGTAATGAATTTGCTGATATTATTAATAAATCACAAATATTAGTATTGCCTGGTGGATTTAGTGCAGGTGATGAGCCTGAAGGTTCTGGTAAATTTTATGTTTCTGTATTAAAACATGCTAAAGTTAGGCAGGCAGTTGATGATTTAATTAATAAAAGAGATGGTTTAATTATTGGTATATGCAATGGTTTTCAGGCTCTTATTAAAACAGGTATATTAACTTACGGCCATATTTGTGATTTAACAGCAGAAGATGCTACATTATCATTTAATAAAATAGGCCGCCATGTTTCCCAAATGGTGCATACAAGGGTAACATCTCTTAACTCACCTTGGATGAATTTAAGGGAAATTGGTGAAATTGATATTGTGCCTGTTTCCCATGGTGAGGGTAGGTTTACTGCTCCAAAACCATTAATAGATAAACTTTTTGAAAATGGTCAGGTGTTATTTCAATATACAGATTTAGAAGGTAATATAACAATGGCTTCACCTTTTAACCCAAATGGCTCAGATATGGCAATAGAAGGTATCTGCTCCCCTTGTGGCAGAGCTTTAGGTAAAATGGGTCATAGTGAAAGGGTTGGTAACGGTGTGCATATAAATAACCAGTATGGCAATATGGACCAAAGGCTTTTTGAAGCTGGTGCAAAATATTTTACAGGTGAAAAATAGCTTTTATATAGTATATTCACTTTACATGTAGGTAAAATCTAAAAACGATTGCGAAAAATTAAATAAATAAAAAAGTGGTTGTT
>CAMEOC010000084.1 GCA_945929285.1 uncultured Mucispirillum sp. | reverse complement strand
ACAGTAGTTTTGCCTGTATATTTCCAATTCCTTTGAAATATCAATTCCTTCCTGCCAGCCTTCTCTAAAATCATAATAATAAAAAGGTATGTTATATTCTTTTGAGGCCAGTTCTGCCATATTTATAATATCTTCATGGCGCTGCATTTTGCTATATAAAAGGCTTGAAGAAAAAGCGTCAAAGGAGAGTTCTTTAGCTTTTTCAGCTGTTTTGAAAAGACGCCTTTTATAGCAGGAAGCACAGCGGTCTTTTTCATGATATGCATGCTCCCTTGTAAATTCTATTAAGCCATAATATTCATCTACAATGCACTCTAAACCGTAATGGTTTGAAACCTGTATTGCACCCTCCAGCCTTTTATAATATTCCTGCACTGGGTGTATATTGTGGTTAAAAAAATAAGTTGTTAAGCTGTGGCCTTCTTCTTTTAGCTTTATAATAGGGTATATGGAACAAGGGCCGCAGCATTGGTGTAGTAAAATTTTCATATCTGTATTTACTACATATTTAAAAGGATATCAATATAAATATTACATTTTTAAATTTTTTACTTGTTTTTCTTTAATAAGCAATTTATTATAGCAGGGTTATTAACAAAATGGAGGCGAAAATGTCTTTTAAAAGATTTTTATTTTTAGCACTTATTTCTGTAATGGCAGTGCTTGCTCTTACAGGCTGTAAAAAAGCAAATGACAAAGGGGGCGAAGATACTGCTAATGTATTAATCATTGGTGCTCAAAACCCAGAAACTGGCCCTATGGCAGACTATGGCTCTAAAACAGTTTTAGGGGCTCAAATTGCTTTTGATGAAATTAATGCTGCAGGTGGCATTAACGGTAAAAAAATATTATTTAAACACTATGACAGCCGCGGCGATAAAACTGAAGCTGTAAACTTAACTCGCCGTCTTGCTAAAGAAGGTTCTTGTGCCATTATTGGCGAAATCACTTCCGGTGGTTTTTTAGCTATGAGAGAGTTAGCTCAAGATGCAGGTCTTGTGGCTATTTCCACAGGTGCAACAGCAAAACATGTTACAGAGAAAAAAGTAGGGGGTAAATATGAACATATTCCATTTGCTTTTAGAAACACTCTGCAGGATAACGACGGTGCACCTAGCTTAACAAAATATTTAGTTCATAATAAAGGCTATAAAAAATTTGCATTAATTACTTCTATTAATAACGACTACTCTGTGGGCTTATCTGGCTTTTTTAGAGAAGCTGTTAAAAATGCAGGTGGCACAGTTGTTACAGAGCAGGCTATAAATGATGGCGATGCAGACGTTTCTGCTCAAATCACTTCTATTAAAAATAGTGGTGTAGATGTGGTTATTTTCACAGGCTATTATCAAGAAGCAGCTCGTCTTTTAACTACTATGAGAAACCAGGGTATGACTATGCCTTTAGTTGGTGGTGATGGTTTCCAATCTCCTGACCTTTGGAATTTAGCAGGTGATGCTGCTGTGGGTGCTATGTTTTTTGCAGGCTTTTCAGCAGAAGTAGATAGAGAAAATATTAAAGCTTTTAAAGCTAAAATGCTTGAAAAAGGTAAAGAAGCAGATACTTTCTCTGCTCAAGGTTACGATGCAGCTTATCTTTTAGCTCATGCTATGAAAGCAGCTAATGTTACAGATTGTTCAGCAGCTTCAAGGGATGCTATTAGAGCAAAAATGATGGAAATCAAAGACTTTGAAGGTGTAACTGGTAAAATGAGCATAGATGCCACAGGCAGTGCAATTAAAGAACCATTTTTACTTGAAGTTGTTAAAAAAGAAGACGGTTCTTTTGGAACAAGAAGTTTAAATCAATAATAAATCATACACCCCTGTATTATTTTACAGGGGTATTTTAAATTTTTTATTTTGTATTACCATTTATTTATAAAACTTTGATAATACAAGATAAAGAATTTACCCTATCAACTTTATATTGTTTTTTATATTTATGTTGCATAGAAAGAAAAAAATTGATAATCTAAATATAAGTTTTTTGTTTGTAAGATAGATTTTATTTTGGGGTATTTGTAATGGTAATGATAGCAGATGAGGTGCTAAAGGCACAAAAATGTAAAGAGCTGGAGACAAAGTATGGTAATGTTAGAAAAGGCTTAAGAATGTCTCTTGTTACATTTTTAAAAGATAACCCTAGCTATGAAAAATTAATAGAAGGCTTTATGGGTATAGACCCTGCTGATAAAAAAACAGAATCAAAGCGTAATTTTCTTGATGAATTTGGCGAAATATCTAAATTGATGGATGATGCTTTTAATAAATTAGGTGATGCAGAAGAAGGTGCTTTAGCCCATAAATTAACCACCGTTTCAGCCATATATATGGAGCGTATAGGCCAAACTTGTATGGAAGCTAAACTTAATTATTTTCCACTACATAAAGAAAAGTTTGCTATGCATGTTTCTGAAGAACAGGAAGTAAAAGCTATTGTTCCACGCACTACTTTAAAAACAATCAAAAACTATCTTGATAAATGGTTTTTCCTAATGCAGCAGTATTCTGTAAATGCAAAGGCAAAGCTTATTTATATGAAATTAAGTGATTTTAGAGATAAGCTTCATAGCTTTGAATATGTTATGGGTAAGTCTATAAATAAACTGCAAAAAGATTATGTAAAAGAAATATTGCCTTTTATGAAAGATACAAAACTGGCACTTTTAAGAATGCGTAAGTTCTTTGAAGCCATAGATGCTTCTGCTTTTGGTAAAATGATAAAGGCTTTAACAGATGTGGCAATGGAAAACGGCACTCGTGTTTATGTAAAATATATTTCTGTGCTTACAATAGTGCATGGTAATGTTAGAAAAGGCAGCGTTATACCTGTGCAGACTATTGTAGATAAATATGATAATTTTATGTTTCCAATTAGGCAGACTGTGGCAGAATTAGATACTAAAATGGGTGGCAGCAGGCAAAAAGACCCAGTGAAAGCCTTTTGGGATATTGCTTCTCAAATTACATCTTTTAGAGACGGTATGCACTCTGTAATAGATGAATTTTCTAAAGGTATAAGCCCTTCAGATGAAGATTTTAAATTTTTTACCCATACAGTGCAGGCTGTGCTTATTCCATATATGAACCAAACAAAAGGGGAAGTTAATGATACCTTTATTGTGGGTGTAAAAAATCTTGATACATTTTTTTGGAAAATAATGACAAAAGCCATTGAAAACTCCCAGGAAAAAGGGGAAAAAATGGACGAAATTGTTGGCCTTGCAGTTCGTGTTACAAATAAAGATTTAGAAGCATTTATGGCAGAACATAAAGATATGGTGGAAGTAGAATCTGTTGGTGAAATAGAAGGCGGTGCTAAAGAAAGCACATCGTCAGAAAATACTTCCAAATAAGTTGTTTTATAAAAATGATAGAAGAATTAATAAAAAAACATATACATACTTCAAGAACTCCAGTTTCTAAAGAAAGCAATGATTTAGTAAATGATGTGGCAGAAATATTAAATGCTGATATTATTGCTGCAAAATCAGGCAGTGAAGTTTTAACATGGTTTATTCCAGAATATTTTCATGTAAAAAAAGGATTATTGAAAAGGTTAAATGGGGAAATAATTGCAGATTTTCATGATAATCCTTTATATTTATGGACTAATTCTATTAATTTTCAAGGAAAACTTTCTAAAAATCAATTAAAAGAGCATATTTTATATGATGAAAATAGGCCCAATATAATACCATACCATTATAAGCAGGGTTTTAGTATAAAGGCTGAAAACTGGGGCTTTTGCCTGCCTTATAATAAGTGGGCTAATATGAACGATGAAGAATATGAAGTAGAAATTCAAGTTGATATTAATAATAATGAAAATATGCTCACAGGTGTGGCACAGGCTGGAAATAAAGGAAAAACTTATATTTTTGCAGCCCATACATGCCACCCAGCTCAAGCAACAGACGGGCTTACAAATGTGGCACTTTTAACCGAAATTTTTAAAACATTACAAACTATGGACTTAAAAAATACATATAAATTTGTATTTGGCCCAGAATATTATGCTGCTGCTGTTTTTTTAGAAAAACTAAATGATGATGAATTAAAAAATATAAATGGTGCTTTTTTCTTAGATTTAATAGGGGCAGATACAGATTTTGCTTTTTCTACTTCTTTTTTTACGGATAGCTTTGTAGATAAAGTTACAGAACATATATTTTTAAGAAAAGTAAAAAACTATAAAAAGTATGGTTACAGGAAGTTAATAGGTAATGATGAAATGTTTTATAACGGACCATATTTTAAAATACCAACTGTTACATTAGGTCAGATTGCTTCAAATTATTATCACACAAGTGATGATAATTATAGTAATATTAATTTTAAAAAAATAAAAGAATATGAAAAAATTATTTTTGATATTATAGATATATTAGAAACTGATTTTGTGCCAGTTTTAAAGTATAAAGGTCCATTATGTTTATCAAGATATAATTTATTTATTGATATAAGAAGCAATAGAGATGCATATAGGCATATAGAAACCATGCAGATATTAGCAGATGGAACACTTTCATGCTTTGAAATAGCAGAAAAAATTGGAGCAGACTATAAGTTTGTAAAAGATTTTTTTGAAAGTTTAAAAAGAAAACATCTATGTGTTAGCAGGTAGTCTATGAAAATAAATAAAGAAGGATTAATTAATTCTTTTAGAGAAGCAGGTTTAAAAGAAGGTGATACTGTTATGGTCCATAGTGATATTACTGGTTTTGGACTAGTGGAAAATTTTACACCTTTAAAGCAGGTAGAAACATTTTATGAAGCATTTATGGAAGTATTAGGAGAAGAGGGCACTCTTTGTGTTCCAGCATATTTTTATGAATATGCAAGATATGGTATTCCTTATGATGTAAAAAAATCACCAGTATCAAAAGAGCTTGGTATTTTTCCAAGTTTTATAAATTCTTTAGAAAACAGTAAAAGAAGCTATAATCCTATTGTTGCTGTTTCAGCTATAGGAAAAAATGCTGATGAAATATGCAGTTTATCTAATATTCATTCTACAGGTGTTGGTTCTGTATGGGATAAGTTATATAGAATGAATGCTAAGCTTATGCAAATTGGCAATAGTAATAAATTTACTGTAACTTTTACAGTATATATAGAATATATGGCTGGAGTACCATATTTTTATACAAAAGTGTATGATATACCAATTTTATATAATGATAAAGTTATATTAGAAAAATGTTTTGCTTGTGTCCGTTATTTAGATTATGATATAGCATGGAATACTGAAAAGTTTTTTTCACTGGTACCAGAAATGGTTAGAAAAAATGTATTAAATCATATACAGTATAATAATGGTGATATTTATTTAATGGAAGCCCAATCATTATTTGAATTCTATAAAGATAAAATTTTTAAAGACAGGTATTTTATGCTAAAAAACGCTCCAAAATTTATTCCAGGAGCTATACCAAATGATAGTATTTTTAATAAATAATATTAGGTGATTTATGGATTTTTATAGTTATTTATCAGATATTTTTAGTGAAGATGTACAAGAAGATTCTATTCTAAAAAGTTTTGAATCATATGACTCATATAGTTTACTAGAAATTATTTCTATGGTAGAAACATATTATGGAAAATCAATTAATGGAAATGATATTAGGAAATATAATACAGCCAAAGAACTTTATGATTATGTCGTATCACTTCCAAAAGAAAAATAAGGTTTGTTTATGCAAAAAAATGTTTTAGAATATTTATTAGGAATGTATTGTGCAACGGATGATGAAGATGGAA
>CAMEOC010000083.1 GCA_945929285.1 uncultured Mucispirillum sp. | reverse complement strand
TTATCTAATGTTTTAATGGTTGCAAGTATTTCTTCCGCTATAATATCATTATTACTTTCAAGGTATACCCTTATGGTATTAGCTTGTGATAAATGGTTTAAAAAAGCAGCTGTGCCTGTGCCAAAAACAAAAAATATATGATACATAAATATTACAGTAACTAAAGTGATAAATGATAAAAAGTTACTGCGAATAATAATAAAAAACCGTAAAAGCCCCCGCATAAAAAGGTATGTTAATTTAGAGTTCATTTGCCACCCCGTCTTTTATAACCTTACCTTTTTCCAGCTCTATAACCCTTGCCGGGTATTTTTCCCTAAGTAATTTATCGTGTGTTGCCATAATAACAGTAGCACCGTTATCAATACACTGCCTTAATACATTCATAATATTTTCTGCATTTTCCATATCTAAATTACCAGTTGGCTCATCTGCTAAAATTATTTTAGGGTCGTTAATTAAAGCTCGCGCCACAGCCACCCGCTGTTTTTCACCACCAGATAAATTTTTAACAATATCATCTCTTTTTTCAAACATACCCACCTGCCTAAGCAGCGGCCATATTCTTTCCTTTGCCTGGGAGCGTTTCATATAAAAAATATCAAGCCCTAATTTTACATTATCAAAAACAGAAAGGTTTTCCAAAAGCTTATAATCTTGAAATATAACACCTATTTGGCGACGAAGAAAAGGCACTTCTATTCGCTTTAACATATTCAAATCTCTACCTTCCACAGAAACTACACCCCTTGTAGGTAAAATATCTGCATATATAAGCCTTAAAAAAGTAGATTTACCAGCACCAGATTTGCCAATGATATATACAAACTCTCCAGATTTAATATTTATATTCACATTATTTAATGCCTGATAGCCTCCATTAAAGGAAACCCCAACATTTACAAACTTAATCAAAATATTCTCTCTTATTAATTTTTTTATTATTTTATTAAATTGGGAAAAAATATTCAAGGTTTTTTACAGTAAAAAACAATATATTTTTACATTTTATCTACTTAAAATATTACTTTACTTTATTTTTTATATATCTTTTTTATTTTTATTGTATTATAATAGGACAAATATAGTATAAACTTGAGGTGATTATATGCTAAATGATATTATTGCAAAGTTTTTAGAAAATAAAGAGATTAACTCTTTTGAGTTTTCCCTAAGGCCAACCCATGATATTGATAACCCTTATACAAATATCTCACTAAATATTTTAGACCATTTAGAAAAAGAGCTTTCAAAGGCTTCAAAAACATCTCTTGAACAGGTTATATTAGAAGAAGCAGAAGAAAACATTAACTTTTCCTATAAAATATACAGCCAAATCACAAATATGGAAGCCCATGATGAAGGTATGCTTTTTAAAGCAAGGCTTATAGAAATACTAAATGATTTAGATGACGGCAATAATGATGCCTACCATGAGCTTTTAGAGTTTGCTTCCATGCTTAAAAATTTAAGCCATAAATTAATAGATGAAAACAAACTAGAAACAGCATTTATTATTTCCATGCTTTTATTTGAATCAGCAGAAGAAATGAAAATAAGAAATATACACCTTAACTTTATTATAGACTTTTTAAGCTTTTTAGATGAACAAAAAATAATCATACACACCATTGCCCTTAATATTTTTGAGCAAAATAATGTAAAACTGCAGGATTTATTTATTAAAGAAGTGCTCTCTTATATTAATAAATTTTATAACGATATGAATAATGCAATATGTTTTGATATGCTTTTTTATGCAGCTTTAGTAGCAGATGAAAAATCTGTACCTGTTATAAAAAGCACACTTGCTGCCATAAAAAGCTATGCTTCACAAATATCTACTACACCTTATGAAGTATACATTAAAACAGCCCTTGCTTTTAGCCAGTCATCCCCTAGGGAAGCAGTTGAATATGCTAAAAAGAAATTAAAATATTACCACGGAGCAGAAATTTTCTCTAACACCTTGCTATTAACTGATAGTTATGAGCTAAATGCAGACTTTTTAGAACATATTGTTACCACAAGAAAAGTTCCTGCATACTATAATATACAGTTTAATGACCAGCTTTTATATGTATATGAAATACTTGGTAATAAAGAAAAACTTGCATATACTGCAAAAAAATTATTTACATTAGGGGATAAAACTTCTTACTATATAGCTGTTTCTTCCTTAAAAGAATTAGGAAAATATGAGCAGGAAAAACAAGATATTCATAATATTGCCTGCAAAAGTATTCCTTTATATGACTACTGCACCATACTTGCTAACGAAAAAGAGTATGATTTACTTATAAACAGGTTTGAATTAATTAAATCTACAAAAGATATTAAAGAAGCCATTAAGTTTATGGACGACCAAGGGGTTGCCCTTTATGATAATAATACTAACAAAAAATTATTAAAAATACTTAATGAAAAATCTGGCAAATATGCAAAACTGCAAAGCCATGTAAAAAGTTTACTTGAATTAATAATGATTTAAGTTTATAAGTTTATTTATTAAGTAGTATATATAAGTGGCAGAATATTACATTCTGCCACATTAAGTTATGTATATTTTGTATAGATATGTCTATTTTTTTAAAATAATTATTGTCAAATGTAATGCTTTGTGGTAAATCCTACCTATACACTATGTATAATTAGATAAGATTTATGAAAAAAATAATTGAATATTAAATTATTTAGGCATATATTTTAGTATATATTAACACACAATGTGAAATATAATATATAAAATTAACACATAATTATAAGGAGAAGAAATATGATAGGGAAAAAACTTAAGGCACTCCTGAAATCAACAGGAAAACGCCAGGTGGACCTAGCTCGTCATTTAGGTATATCCCCTTCCCGCTTATCAAACTATTTAAGCGATAAAAGAGAGCCAGATTTTGAAATGCTTACAGAAATGGCTTACTTCCTTGGGGTAGACCTTAACTATTTTGCTAACAAAGACTTTAAAAAGAAAAGAAAAGATGATATTTTTGAAGTAGCTAAAGAAGGCTTTGTTTATGGTAATGAAAGGGAAAGTGTGGTTAAAGTTGCCATTGCACCTGTTAATGGTAAAAAGAAAGGTATTACCACAACCACAATACCTGTTAGCGGTTTATTCCTTTTAGGCACTAAAAATCCGGAAGAAAATGTTACTGTTTTTGAAGTAAACAGTGAAGTGCCTTCATTTATTGCAGGTGATAACGATTACTTTATTTGCGTAAAATGCTCTGCTGCCCCATTAAACGATGGTGATATGATATTTGAAAACGGCAGAAATATGAAATTTTATCGCTTTTATAGAGATAAAGATTTTGTTGTGCTTATTAATATGGAAAACAACAGGGAGCATTTACGCATTACATCCATGACAGAGCTTGAAGGTTTCCATAAAGTTTTATGGCTTATGAAAAAATATTAAGCTTTTAAAAAATTGCAAATAATCTTTAATGGTGGGGTTTTTACCCCACTTTTTTATTTACCTAATTTTTATTTATCTAGAACATGTTTTAAAGAAATTGAAGTTTTAATATTTAATGCTACAATAAGCCCGATAAATACAAATATCAAACATAATATAAGCCCATATTTTATACCGTGCATATATATATTTTCCACATTTATACTCTGCCCCTGTTTTAATCCATAGCTGTATAATACAGAAGCTAAAGCCGTACCTGCTGCACCTGAAGTCTGCTGTAATGTGCTTAATATGGCTGTGCCATCTGGGTTATATTTTGCAGGTAAAGCATTTAAGGCATTTGTTTGGGCAGGCACCTGGCATAAAGCAACACCTATCATAAATAATATATAACCTGCCACAGCTATATTATGGGTAATATTTATAAACACAAGAAATATAATGGCACCATTCATAATAATAAACCCAGGTATTAATAACTTTCTTGCTCCCAGCTTTGCATATTTACTGCCTATATATGGAGCTAAAAGCCCTGCAAAAGCTGTACCTGGAAATAATATAAGTGAAGCTTGAAAGGCAGTTTCTAAAAGCCCAAACTGAGAAAGCATAGGTATTAAAAAAGCTAAAGATAATATAGCAGCCATAGGCATACATACAGTAATAAGCCCTAAAGTAAACATTTTATATTTTAATATAGATACATTCATAAGAGGGTATTTTACCTTTAACTGCATTATAATAAATACAGCTAAAAATATAAAACTAATAAAAATTAAAAATAAACCTAAATAAAAGGATGAATAAATATAACTTAGGCCAAGTATAAAAGAAACCAAACCTAAACTGCTTATAATAAATGATAATTTATCAAGATAATAAGCTTCATTTTTTCTAATATCTTTAATGGTGGCACTACCCATAATAAATGATACAACAAGCACAGGCAGCATAAATAAAAACACCCACCGCCAGCCTAAATATTCTGCTATTATACCACCTAATACAGGGCCTGTAACAGGGGCTAAACTAACCACAAGACCAACAATACCAAGTAAACTGCCCCTTTGGTGTGGCAGGGTTTCTTCTAAAACAATATTTATTAAAAGTGGAAGGCTTAAGCCTGTACCTAAAGCCATAATAAGCCTGCCTAAAAGCAGTATGGCAAAGTTGGTAGCAAAAGCACCCATAATAGTGCCAATAATAAATATAATAACTGCTAATCTAAAAAGTAATTTTGTAGGCACTTTTTTTACTAAAAATGGGGATAAGGGTATGGCAACAGCTAAAAGCAGTAAAAAACCAGATGTAAGCCATTGAACAGCAACGGCAGAAATATTAAACTCTGCCATTAAATCAGGTGAAACAATTGCAAGACTTGTTTCTGAAAAAATACCCATAAATGTTATAATTGCAAGGGAAATTACTGTTATTATTAATCTTTTTGGAAAACCTGCCATATAATACCTAAACTTTCAAACACAAAAATATGGTTTATAAGATTTTGCTTATAAATGAAAATATAAGGTTTATAATAATATTTTAAGGGTTTATAACTTATATATTATAAAACTTGCACACCGTCTTTCCAGTTTTTATATGCTGTTAATATAATTTCAGTAGAAGCATCAAGGCCCATATCACTATTAACACTTAAATGGTAAGAACGGAGATGACCCCATTTTTTATCGGTATAATAGTCGTAATAAGCTGCCCTGTCTTTATCATACATTGTAATAAATGCTTTTACATTTTTTACTTTATCACCATATATTTTTGTGATTCTTTCTATTCTATTTTCTAAAGATGCATATATAAATACATTTAACACATCTTTTCTATCCTGCAGCACATAATCGGCACATCTGCCAACAATAACACAATCCCCTTTATCTGCCAAAGATGATATAACTTCTGCTTCTGCATGAAATACCACATGGGTTAAAGGCATTTGAAGGCTTACATCGTAACCTGCATATTTAATAGCATCTTCCCTGTAAAGCTCGGCTTCATTAATAAACTTTTCAGAAAGGCCGCTTTTTTCAGAAATCATCTCCACTAAGCCCCTGTCGTAAAAAGGTATATTTAGTTTTTCTGCCACTTTTTGCCCAATTAACCTGCCACCAGAACCATATTCTCTGCTAATAGTTATAATACAGCCTGCCATATATAACCCCCTAATATATTAATATGATATATACTACCATACTGATTTTTCAATTACAAGAATAAACCCTATAACATATTTATATTTAAAACATAATAAATAAAAATGTAAAGTAAATAAAATATTTTAAAGGCTAAAAAATATAATGACAATTTATTATAGTTGTATTAAATTATATAGCAAAG
>CAMEOC010000082.1 GCA_945929285.1 uncultured Mucispirillum sp. | reverse complement strand
GTAGCCTTAAGTAAAGATACAGCAGTGGGGTTATCAAACACTTTAAATGTAGGGGCAGAAAATACACTTCGGGTAGCAGGGAGCAGTAAAGAGTTTATAAGCGGCGATAAGATAGTGGAAATAGAGGGAGATAGTATTATAAATATTCATGGTGAAGTTGAAAGAAAAGTAAATGGTAATATAGAAGATAATGTTTCTGGCAGTATAGATATATCAAGTGAGGCAGGTATAAATATATCTAGTGAAAGTCATTTACATATGGTATCAGATGGAGATAGTACAATTAAATCTTTAGAATATATGACAATTTTATCAGATAAAAGCCTTGTATTATCAAGTGAATATGTGGATATATACTCATGTGATGAGTTAAAGATATCATCCAATAATAATTTATCATTTAAAAGCCAGTCTAACATGCAGTTAGAGATAGGAGATATTTTAATTAGCAGTGATGGGAGCAAGTTATTATTATCATCTGGTTCATCCAGTATAGAGTTATCTTCAAATGGTATTATTATTAAAGGCAGTGTTAAAATAGAAAAACAATAGGGAGTGGTTATGAGTAGTATAAAAAAAGAATTATATGAAGACCGTGTAGAGTTTTATGAAATATTTACATATATAAATCCAACTTTATATAAAGATATTATTAAAGACTTTAAAGAAGATAATATATTTTGTTATTTTGATTTTAGTTCCCTTATTATGACTAATGATATTAAAGATACAGATACATTAAATCTTATAAATGAAATAAATAATGAAGCACTAGATTTATATTTTAATCAAATATATAATATAGATTGTATGATAAATATGTTATCAGATGAAACAAAATCTAAGGTGACATTAATAATAAATAAGTATAAAGAAATAGTGATAAAATATTTATCCGAATGTAGTTATAGAGCACAAAAACCAATATCTAGAACTGAAGTATTAAACTATATATCTAAAAATTTATCAAATGAATATAAGTTTACTTATAATCAGTTAGATGAGCTTGTTAGTAATAATAATGCGTATGTTTTGGATAGTGAATTGTATGTACGCAATTATCTTCCAATTATATATTCTAAAATGGATAAATTATTGCTATATGCATCTAAAAGAATAGGAACTAACAAAATAAAGAAAAGTATAGTTTTAGACAATAATTTTGTTTTTAGTGAAAATATTATAGAATATATTCCATTGATATCTTTATTTTTAAATAAACCACAAATATTTATTTTTCATAAAGATACATTATCGCTGCTTCTTTTTGGAATAAAGATGAAGAATAGGTTTTTAATATGGTATACTATTCGTTATTTTGCTATAATAGCATCAAAAGAAAAAATTGATAAAGAAACAATCTTAAGACATGTAAAAGAAAGTTTCTTTTTTAATTTAATAGAAGTAAAATCTACAAATGATAAGCAAGAAAAATTAGAAATATTTGAAAATATTTTTTCATTTCTAAATTTTTATGTTTCATCTTATGTAGCAGATGAATATAATAAAAACTTTGCAGATATAATAGAAGAAGCATTGCAATATGATAATTTAGAAAATATACAATCTTTACCTAAGCTGAATTTTAATAATAAGTATATTACTGATTATCTATCTTATCCATCAGATATAATAAAAATGGCATCATATAAACCACCTTTATTTCATCTCATATTTAACAAGTTATGTAAAAAGATAATTGTTGAATGTTTAGATTATGCTCATATTTTTTTATATAACCGCTTAAATATTACACAGGCAGGAAGTATATTTCAATTAATAGTAGAAAATATGCGTCAAACATATTTATCAATGCTTAAGGATGAGGAAGGCAAACCAATAGTTTATGATTTAAATCATATTTATATTTTAAATGATGATTTCAAACATGGTCAACTTATGCAGTATATAAGGCAGAAAGTAAAAAAAGAAATAGATTCTTTAAATATTAATTACAGAGGCACAGGTTTAAATGTGCTGATATATTGTAAAAGTTTTGATGTAAATTTAAGTTATAGATTTGAGACATTATTAGAAGAATATCCATTGATAAATATAACAATGATGATACCAGCAGATGCAAAAATTAAATTAGACTCAACGCATTTATATAGTCATAATTTTAATTTAATAGTATACAATTCAGAAGATTATAATTCAGTGCATATTACAGGAGATTTTCATTATGATAAATTAGAAAACAGTATGCTGTATTTTAAACAAAATGACATAGTATGCAAACATTCTATTAATATGAATCAATTAAAAATAACATCATCAAAATTACCATTTAAAATAACTTTATATGATTATACTATAAATAAAAAATATTTAGGTATTAATTTATTTGGCTATGAATATGAAAATAAAGATATTGAGGCATCTAATGGAAGTGGGGAATATACAGTTAGTGTTCAAATGACATCTGAGCCATCTAATTTAGTTGAAAATCTGGATGGTCTTCCATATTATGTAAAAATAGCAAGTACAGAGGAAGTGTATAAAGGGACAATAAAATCAACATCAGGCATTGCAAAGTGCGAATTTGCAGTAGATATGGATTTTTCAGATAGTAAAAGTAGAAATTTATATTTTTCATTTTTCAAATCTATAGGTTTAAAAGATGAAAAAACACTTGAAGATTGCAGCCATGACACATGTAGTTTATCAGAAGCCACATCAAAAGATAAGAAAAAAATAGTTAAAATTAAGATTAATAAAGGAGATTTACCAATCAATACAATTTTTGGTATAAAATGCAATAATATAGATATAGTAAAAGATAGACTACTGTATAGTGTAGAAAGTGATTTAGAATTAGAAGCTTTATTAATAGATATGGATAATGAGTCAGATAAAATAAAATGGGGATATAAAATATTACCTTTTAAAGAATATTATGCCCAAAGTAATACAACAAAAGAAGTAGAAGTAAAAGAATTGAGTGGTAAAACAGGTAATAAGATAACAATCAATATCTCTCAAGATATTGAAGATAAAGAAAAATTATTACAAGGTTTATATATGCTTGTAATATTTGCTTATATTGATAAAGCATATTTTATGAAGAAATCAGATATAGAAATGCATATATCATTTCCATTTTATCCAGCATTAATGTTTCATTATAAAAGTTCATGCTTATATCTATATAAGTATGGTAGATTATATAATGTAGGAGAGTATCCATATCTTCCAGTATTATCAAAATTACCAGAGAATATGAGTGATGAAGAAGCTGCATCAAAATCTCCTTATATAATAAATAAGGATAATATTAATATATCAAATACAATAGATTTTAAAGATAATTCTAATAATCATATAATTTTTAGTGCATCTTATACCTATACAACACAAGATAAATATTGTAATATAGTTAAAGATATGATAAGTTCAACACATGCAGTTAATATTCCATTAGTGTATGAAAATAAATATCCAAAAATCACAAAAGAAATGCTGTTACAGGTTTTTGATAATGTGAAAGGAGCGGAGAAACATAGAATACTTGATGAGATAGTAGCAGAATTAAACAGAGTATATAATGGTAAACCAATGTATGTTGCATTTGGATTATATAATAAGCTCAATATATTTTTTTGCTCAGTTACAGGAAGAATCAGGTTTAGAAATGGTATTAGAAGAAAATTTAAACCATTATCCAAGAGTATTAATGAATTTATTTAAGAATTTTAGCAAAGATTTAAATGCTGTTATGAATGCCTATACATATGGCAAGTTGAATAAAAATAAAATTATATCTGCACAAGCCACATTTAAAAATACATGCGAAAAAAATTATAACAGCAAAGTTTTATGTGAACATAGAGATTGTAATTTTGTAGAGGTTCAAAATTTCTTTAAAAATTTGCAGCCAAAAAAAGCAAATGTTCAACAAATAGGTAATATTGATTATAATGACAGAAATGGTAATCAGTTACAAGATGACGGATATAGATATAGAGGACGAGGTTTGATTCAAATTACAGGTAGAGCAAAATATCAGGAGTTTACAGATTATGCCTTAAAGCATGATTGGATTGAAGCAAGTGTTAACTTTGTTAAAACACCAGATATAGTGTCTACTTCTGGCACCTATGCTATATTGTCAGCCATATATTATTGGCAAAAAAATGGTTGTGATATAATCGCCAAAAAAGATGATAATTCTGTTGGAACATACTCGTATAAAAAAAATAACAATAAATTTACTGGTTCTTTTAATAATGCTGTGGCAAAAATTGCTGAAAAAATTAATGGTGTTAGTAAAGTTAATCTAGATAATCGTGCAAACAATTTTGAAAAGCTGTATAAATCTCAAACTTTTAATGAGTTTCCATAATTTTTTATGGAAAAAGGAGTTATTTATGAAACCTATAATTAGTATAATATTTATTATTTTATATGCAAATATATTATATGCTGCTGAACTTTATACAAAACCAGAGCAGTGTTTTCAAAAATATATTATCAACTCACCAAGTTTTAAAGAACTTCAAGTTTGGGATAATAATACACAAGAAAAAGTAAACAGCTTTTATGGTATTTATCTTGATTACTTAAACTGTTTAAGTGAAAATAAATTATTAAATGCATCTTTTAATTGTTATGGTAATAAATTATCTGAACATGAAAAGGCAATATGTTATTTAGAAAACCGTGGTGCATATTATAATGATAATGTCCAGGTAACAGTGATTGCTGATAATGTATATTCAGAATATTATAAATATATATATAATAATATTTCTAAAGAAGATAGAAAAATTATTAAGGACATAGCAAAAAAATTTTTAAAAGATAGGTATTTATGCTGGGGGAAAAATGAACTTGGCCAATATGCTGTATTAGATGAAGAATTTTATTTTAATAAATTTTCTTTTATTGATTGTATTGATACTAAGTATAGTAATGTTATGAAAGAATTAATATTATTTTTAGTAGAATATGATAATGGTAAATATAAATATTTGGTAGATAAAATTATTGATAATAGTCAAAAAATGTATAAAGAACCATGGCATATAAAAATAAACTCTTATGATGAATTGATTAATATATTTATGGATAATTCAGAAGCAAAACCATTATTTTTTCAGATGCATTTAATAGATTATAACTTTAAATTTATTGTAAAATAAATATTTTATAATGATTATGATATATATAACAGCTTAATAAGTATAAAAATGAAATAGAATAGGGTTTAATTGTATTTTATATTTGATTTAAGAACCTTAATAATAGATAATATAATCGCATTAGAAAATACAGTCTTACAATTTGTTTAATATTAAAATATGGCGAGGAGGTATGTTGAGTAAAAAGAAATATTTATTATTATTAGTACCTGTAATCTTAATAGCAGTTTTTATCGTTGTAAACTATAAGCCCTTATCGCTGGCAGTGGAATATTATAATGAAACAAATGTATACAGTCTGGAGAATAATGCTGCAAGTCTTAATTATTTAATACAAAAAGTAGAATCTGATGTAGCTGGTAATAACTATAAGCAGTATATGTTAGATATTACAGATTATTATATTACAAGTAATTTTGTATATGTAATATTTGATAAACTTGGTATTTTAGAATCATATTATAATGGCATATTATCTAAGTTAGTGGAACAGACACTTTTTATTTCTGTCAGAGCCTGTATCAAATTTTGTGTAAACTGTTTAATTTCCGTATTCCATCTCAAATCTATTAAAGGAGCCTGTGAAAAAAAGTCTGTAAATTCAGTTTTCTATGATTATATTTTTACATA
>CAMEOC010000081.1 GCA_945929285.1 uncultured Mucispirillum sp. | reverse complement strand
TTATCTTGATTATGCAATTCTTCTAATATGAAAAGAGTATTATCCTTTGAGCCGTCATTTATAATCAATATTTCATAATCATAATTTTTCAAGTTTTTTAATACACTTGTAACCCTATTATAAAGCTCATAAATACACTCTTCTTCATTATAAGCAGGTATTAATGCAGTAATTAACTGTTTTTTCATTTTCTCTTACCTTACAAGCCTCACTGCTGCCATAGCTGCTGAAATACTGCTGCCAGCCTTTGCTAAAACTGCACCATTTGAAAGCATATATCTTGAATCGTTTTTCTTTTTACTTAAAATAACCACAGGTTTTGCCGTAATATTTGAAACAATGGAAGGAAGCCTTATATCTTTATCATAAGCTACTATTACAGCATTTGCTTTTTGCAAATATGTTTTTAAAACCTGCATAGAAACTGTTTTATATGGTGAAACATTATAAAATTCCACAGGTATGCCCATAATATTTAATATGGCTTCTGTCTGGGCTATTATTTTTTCATCTTTAGTAAGAGATGAAACTATTACAACCTTTTTGCTATTATCTACTTTATTTTCTTTTAATATACATTTTATAATACCAGCTTCATATAAAGCCTGGCATCTATTATATTTTGCACATATTTCAGAAATAATATCATCTGCTAAGCCAGTAACTATAAAGCTTGCATTATTTTTCACCATTTTTGCAATATAACTATCCACATGCTCTGCACTTAAATTATTACCTTCCAGCACATCATCAAAAGGGCAGGCAAGTTTTTGCCATATAGAAATATTTTCGTTTTCATCTACAGAATAAAAATTCTGCTCTATTTCACAAATAGCACTTTCCACGCTAATTGTGCCAAGCCTTAATTTAACAAGTAAATCTTCTAATTCACTTTTATCAAGCATGCTATACTCTCCAATGCTTATAATAACTTATACAATGCTGCAATATATATTTCCATAGAGCCCTGCCGTGTGGCATCAGGCTTTATTATACGCACTTCTTTAAAATCTTTTTTAAGCCTTTCTACTAACCCTTTTCGGCCCTCCCCTTCAAAAAGTTTAAATAAAAATGAGCCGTCTTTTTTTAATGTTTTCATAGTAAAAGCATACACTTTTTCCACCAGTTCCAATGAGTTTGTATGGTCTGCATCTCTTATACCTATGGTGTGCGGTGCTATATCTGAAATAATGCAGTCATATTTATCGCATATTTCTAATACCTGGTTAATGATTTCATTAGTTGTAAAATCCCCTGCTATGCTTTTAAAATTTTTATTATTAATGCCTTTTATTTCGTTTAAATCAACACCTACTACTAAGCCCTGCTCCCCCACTATTTCTAAAGCCACCTGGCTCCAGCCACCGGGAGCTGCCCCGCAGTCTAAAACTTTACTGCCTTTTTTCATTATTTTATATTTTGTGTTTAATTCCTTTAGCTTATATGCAGCACGAGATTTATACCCTTCCTGCTTTGCTTTTTTATAGTAGCTGTCTTTTCTATTATAAACTGCCATGGGCTTTTCCTGTTATTTTTAATTTATACCTATCATAAGTGGAGCTGTTATTTTGCTGTATTTCAATATCGCATAAATATCTTTTTTCCAGTTCTTCAATGGTTTCATTTTCATGCTCTAATATTAAATCTGCCACTTCTTCTTTTGCTTCTATTAATATGGCAGAGCCTTTATTTTGAGAGGCAAGGCGACTAAGCTCCCGCATTATTTCATAACACACTGTTATTTTAGATTTTATAACCCCCCTGCCTTCACAGTAGGGGCATGGCTCGCTCATCATTCTTATTACACTATCTCTCACTCTTTTTCTTGTTATTTCCACAAGCCCTAAGGGAGAAATATTTACAACAGAAGTTTTAGCCCTGTCTTCTTTTAAATACTGCTCTAGGGTATAAAGCATTTTTTCCCTGTCTTCAAGGCGTTCCATATCAATAAAATCTACAATAATAATACCGCCAATATTTCGCATTTTCAGCTGGTGGGCTATTTCCTTACAGGCTTCTAAGTTTGTTTTAAGTATAGTATCATCAAAATTTTGCCTGCCTACATATTTCCCAGTGTTAACATCTATTACAGTTAATGCTTCTGCCTGGTCTATGATAATTGAGCCACCAGAACGAAGCCAAACTTTTTTATCAAGCAACCTGTTTACTTCTATTTCCCCATTGTAAAGGTCAAAAAGTGGTTCTTCACCATCGTAATATTCTATTTTTAAATCTAGGTTTGATAAGTGGTTATTAAAAAACTGCTGCATTTTTTCACAGTCTTCCTTATTATCTATTAATATACGGCTAGTATCAGAAGTAACCACATCCCTTAATATTTTATATATTAAGTTATGGTCTTCATATAAAAGTGAAGGTGATGTTGATTTTTCTATAATAGATTCCACCCCTGCCCAAACACCTTTTATATACTCTAAATCAGATACCAGTTCTTCCTGGCTTAAGCCGTCGCTTACTGTTCTAGCAATTAAGCCCATACCTTCTGGCTTTATGGAAATAAGTATATCTTTTAACCTTTCCCTTTCTTCTTCATTTTCTATTTTTCTTGATATGCCAATATGTTCATAACCTGGCATAAGCACCAAATATCTTCCAGGTATAGTTAAGTGTGTTGTAAGCCTTGCCCCTTTTGTAGCAATAGCATCTTTTGCCACCTGCACTATTATTTCCTGGCCCTCTGATAAAATATCTTGAATAGGTGTGTAATAGTGGGTTACATTTTCCCCGTTTTCAGAAGTTTTATGTATGTTTTCGTCATCTTGTATTTCTTCGTCATAATTTATTTCATCATTTGTGCCAGTATAAATATCTGCCACATGTAAAAATGCAGCTTTTTGCAAACCTATTTCCACAAAGGCAGACTGCATACCAGGTAAAACTTTTACCACCTTGCCTTTATATATATTGCCTGCTACACTTTTTTTATTTAACCGCTCTATAAATAATTCTGATACATTTCCCCCAGAGATTACAGCCGCCCGCACTTCCCTTATACCAGAATTTATGAGTATTTCTTTAGACATATTAACTCCTATTAAAAAATTCGTCCATGAATTTTTTAAATAATCGCTCCGACAAAGCAAGTTTGTCTGTCGCTTACGCTTACTTAAAACCACTTCCTGTGGTTTTTATTAACTCCTATTAAAAAATTCAGCCCATGAATTTTTTAAATAATCGCTCCGACAAAGCAAGTTTGTCTGTCGCTTACACTTACTTAAAACCACTTCCTGTGGTTTTATTAACTCCTATTAAAAAATTCAGCACATGAATTTTTTAAATAATCGCTCCGACAAAGCAAGTTTGTCTGTCGCTTACACTTACTTAAAACCACTTCCTGTGGTTTTCATTAAATCTTATCACAAAATTAGCTGATAAATTTTTTAAAATACCATTAAAGCAAAATAAAGAAAGGCTGCTATATTAAGCCAACCCTGTTTTCTAAAGCTCTTAAAACTGTAATCTCATCTGCATATTCTAAGTGCGAGCCAATAGGAATACCACTTGCAAGTTTTGTTATTTTTAAATCAGGTACATTTTGAAGTATTTTTCCAATGTAACTTGCTGTTGTTTCCCCGTCTGCATCTGGGTTTGTGGCAATAATAACTTCTTTTACATTTAAGTTATGCACCCTTTTTGTAAGTTTATCAAAGCTTAAATCCCCAGGGCCTATGCCGTCAAGGGGCGATATTTTGCCACCTAATACATGATAAAGCCCAAAATATCTGCCTGTATTTTCAATAAAAAATACATCCTTTGCTTCTTCCACAATACATATTACATCTTTTTTTCTGTTTTCATCACTGCATACAGGGCATACTTCATTTTCAGAAATAGCACCGCACTCCTTACAAAACTTAATATTATCCTTTAGTTTTTTTATAGCTTCTGAAAGTTTATAGGCTTGGTCCTGCTTGATTTTTAATATATGCAAAGCCAGGCGGACAGCCGTTTTTCTGCCCACCCCTGGAAGCCTTGAAAGCTCATGAACACAGTCATCAAAAACTTTAATATTTTGCATTATAAATCTTAAACCTTAATTAAAACATTCCTGGGATATTTAAGCCACCTGTAATGCCTTGAAGTTTATCCTGCATAACCTGCTGTGCTTTTTTCATGCCTTCATTAACAGCTGCCACAATTAAATCCTGCAGCATTTCCACATCATCTGGGTTTACCACATCTTTTTCTATTGTGATTTCTAAAAGTTCCTGCCTGCCGTTTACTTTCACAGCTACCATGCCACCCCCTGCACTAGCTTCTACAATCTGGTTTGCTGCTTCTTCTTGAGCTTCCTCCATCTTTTTCTGCATTTTTTGTGCCTGACGCATAATCTGCTGCATATTCATAAAATCACCTCATATATTTTTTTATTCTTTTTCTATTTTTACAATTTCTGAGCCTAAATCTACCATGGCTCTTTTTACAAATTCGTTTTCCTTATATTTTTCTTTTAACTCTTTCATGGCAACACTTTCTATATTGCTGGCCTTTACAACAGTTTTTTCATAACTATTTACTGTGCTGTTATGGTTACTCTCATTTAGAGTTTTTTTTTCTGCTAAATTTTCAGTTTTTTTTTCCTGCAAAGCAGCTTCTATTTCCACATCTATTTTAGTGTGTGTTTCGCTAATAAAATATACCATTTGCTCAAAAGCTTCTCCCATTGGGCCGCTTTTTATATTTTTATATTGAAACTGCCTGTCACTTGGAAATTGTATAATAATATGCTCTTTTGTATCCTTTACTATATTTGCAGACTGTAAAAGCCCATATATCATAGGGTTTTTACTGGAAACATAATTTAAAACTCTAACCCAAATGCCATCATTATTTGCTTCGCTTATATTTTCCTGCTTTTCAATACTTTTTTCCTTTACTGGAGTTTGCTCTTTCTGGCTTATGGTTTTTTCTTCTGCCCTTTTTTCCTGTATTACCATCTTATTACTTTTTATATTAGAGTTAATAGGTGCATTATCATTAGTTAAAATATTAACAATCTCAGATAAACTGCAGGCTTTAAACATGGCAAATTCAAAAACATATCTTGCAAAATCACTGTATTTTAAATCCTGCAAAAGTTTTTGAAATATCTGAAATAAAGCATATATCCTGCCCCTTTCTGCATACTCTTTTAAGCTTTCATAATATTCCATTTCGCTTTTTGTCATTTGCAATGAAGGGGCTTTTCCTGCAACAGCAATAAAAAGCATATTTCTAGTATGCTCTATTAAACATTCTGTCATATATTTATAATCTATGCCTTTTTCATCTATCTGAGCTATAATATCCGGCAAAGATTTAACTTCTTCTTTTAATACAGCACTAAAAATATTATTTGAAATATAAGCATCTGATATTCCTAAAAGATATGATGTATCTTTTAATGTAATATTTCCACCGCTGTACGCTATTACCTGGTCTAAAATAGATAAAGCATCCCTCATACAGCCATCAGAATTGCGGATAATATAGTTAAGGGCATCTTTTTCATAAGTAATATTTTCTATATTTAAAATATTTTCTAAATTTTTACTCATTTCATCATGGCTTATTTTTTTAAACTCATATCTTTGGCAGCGGGATAAAATGGTAACAGGTATTTTATGCTGGTCTGTGGTGGCAAAAATAAATATAACATATTCAGGTGGTTCTTCTAATGTTTTTAAAAGTGCATTAAAAGCCTGCTCTGTAAGCATATGCACTTCATCTACTATTATTACTTTATATTTACTTTTTACAGGCACAAATTTTACGGCTTC
>CAMEOC010000080.1 GCA_945929285.1 uncultured Mucispirillum sp. | reverse complement strand
CCTGCATATAATAAGCCGTTTTTATATTCAGCACCGCTTAATACAGGCTTAAAATAACAGGCATTATATTTTTCATTTATTAGCTTTTTCATAATGAGGGCAGAAACATAAGTTTTGCCAATATCTGTGCCTACTCCTGTAATAAAAACTGATTTAGCCATTTAAAAGCTCCACTTTATAACCTTTATTTTTTATCATATCCATATCATCATCAACGGATATTCCGCTGGTTGTAAGCATATCTCCAGTGATTACAGCATTTACTCCAGAAGAAAAAGCCTTAAAACCCTTATCTTTCAGCTGGTTTCTGCCCCCTGCCAAACGAATAAAAGCATAAGGGGTAATAAACCTTATAATTGCAACAGTTTTTAAAATTTCATCATAACTTAAAGGTATTTTATTTTCATAAGGAGTGCCTTTTATGTTAGTTAATATATTTACAGGTATAGAGTTAACTTCCAATTCTCTTAAAGAAAAGGTTAAATTTATTCTATCTTCCATGTTTTCCCCAAGCCCAATAATCATACCACTGCATACAGAAAGGTTATGTTTTTTAGCTGCTTTTAAAGCTTTCACTTTATCTTCAAAAGTGTGGGTAGAACATACATTTTTAAAGTAATTTTTAGAGGCTTCTAAATTGTTATGCACTCTTTCAAGACCTGCTTTTTTAAGCTTTTCAAAGCTTTCATCACTTATTAACCCTAAAGAAGCACAAACTGATATATTACATTTTGATTTTATTTCAGAAATCGCTTGGCATAATATATCTATTTCTTTATGGCTTAATGCTTTTCCAGAAGTTACAATAGAAAACCGAATAACACCTTTTTCAGCCATATATATGGCATTTTTTACTATTTCATCTTTTGAAATAAGAGGGTATTCAGAAATATTTGTATTATAATGGGCAGACTGGGCACAAAATTTACAGTCTTCACTGCATTTGCCACTTTTTGCATTTATAATAGAGCATACATCAAATATATTACGGCAAAATTTCTGCCTTATTTTATCAGCATAATCTAGTAACACATTAAGGGGAGCATCTATAAGAGATAGTGCTTCATTATATTCAATTAACTTATTATCCATTACTTTTTCATATATTTTATGCACCATATATCACCTGTTAATAAAGGGCTTTAACCGTAAAGCAAGCCTTGCACTAATTAAGCTTAATATAAAATCAAAGGGAAAAGTGTATATAAAGCAAAAAAGAAAAATTTGTTTAAAGGTTAAGTTATTTTCTATTATATTGTGGGAAATAAAATAGTAATAAGGTATGCCTATTATATGAAGCAGTAAAAGACCACATACAGCAGATAAGGTATAATTTATCATATTAGGTTTTAATCTTTCTGATATAAACCCTGCTAAAAAGGCACACATTATAAAGCCAATTATATAACCAAAAGTAGGCTGTAAGACATAAGCAATACCGCCACCACCTGTGAAAACAGGAAGCCCTGCAAACCCAAGGGCAGCATAAATAAATACACTTAAAAACCCCATTTTAGAGCCTAATAAAAGCCCTGCTAAGCACACAAATAAAAACTGCAAAGTAAAAGGTATAACAGGGGTTGGTATTTTAATAAAAGCCCCAACCATAACAAGTGTTGCAAAAAGCCCCACATAAGCTACTTTTTTATTATTATTTTTATTCATAATAAAAGGCTAACCTCCCCAGAATCTAATATTTCTTCATATCCGTTTTCATAGATTACATGCAGTTTAAAATCTTTTGTAATATCTTTCACAAAGGCTTTTTCTTTTTTACCTTGTTTTTCAATAAATACATTTTTGCCTGTTACTAAGCTTCTATCTATATAATCTTGAAAATAAAGCACCTGCTCTAATTTTTTATAATTATCCCAAAAAATATCTAATATTTTTGCTGTTAACTTACTTCTTATTATATTGCTTTGTAAGTTACTGCTAAAAGCAGCCCCTGCAATATTTAAAAGTTCACTGGGAAAGTTATCCTGCGGTGTAAATACATTTACCCCAATACCTAAAGCAGCATAGTCTATAACCATACTTTCCATATCTATATGGGCTTCTGTTAAAATACCGCTTATTTTTTTATTGTTATAATAAATATCATTAACCCATTTTATATTTGGGTTTATATTATAAAGTTCTTCAAAAGCTAAACATACAGATACAGCTGCTGCTGTTGTAATAAATAAAGCTTTTGAAAAATGTATATTAGGCCTTAAAAGAATGGAAAAATAAATACCTGTATTTTCTGGCGAATAAAAAATTCTGCCTTTTCTGCCACGGCCTGCAGACTGGTAATTGGAAACAACTACTTTTCCTTCTTTTTCATTATTTTTACCAAGCTCCATTATAATATCATTGGTGGAAGAAACTTCTGGTATATACTCTAAAGCTAAAGAGGCTTGCATGTATTTATTTATTTCCTGGGCTTCAAAAACATCATTATACTCTAATATATAGCCTTTATTTTGTATGGCATTAATAATATAGCCTTTTTTTCTTAAAGCATTTACAGCTTTCCATATAGAATTGCGGCTTACATTATAAAGCCCTGCAATATATTCCCCTGAAACAAACTCACCACTTTTACTACTTAAAAGCTCTAAAATATTTTCTTTTAGACCCATAAATTTACCCTTTTGAAAAAATATATATATGCAAAATATAAATGTCAACCAAATTAAAATTAAGGGTGACAATAGAACATATATTATGAAAATAAAAAGAAAAATAAAAAGGCTAAAAACAAATTTTGTAAAAAATATTGATAAATGTGCAATAGAGAGTATTAATTTTATAAAATATATATATATTTATAGTATGGATAAAGAATATAGAAGCATAAAATATAGATGGAAATATGAAGAAGTTGATAATCAGTTACTAAAAAAAGTAGTAAGTGAAAACAATATACCTGCACCTATTGCAGAACTTATGATTAAAAAAGGTATTGCCACAAAAGATGATATAGACCTTTTTTTCAACGGCTCATTAAAATCCCTGCGTAACCCTTTTGATATTTTAGACATGGAAAAAGCAGCAGAAAGAATAGCAAAAGCAGTTATGAACCATGAAAGTATATGTATATATGGTGATTACGATGTGGATGGTGTTACAGCTACTGCTTTAATGTATATATTTTTAATGCAGTGCGGGGCAAATGTAACATATTATATACCTAACAGGCTTGAAGAAGGCTATGGCCTTAATAAAGATGCAATAAGGGAAATAAAAGAGCGTGGAACAGATTTAATTATTACAGTAGACTGTGGCATAAGTGCCATAGATGAAGTTCTTTTAGCAAAAGAAATAGGTATGGATATAATAATTACAGACCACCACCAGCCTTCAAAAGAGCTACCTTTAGCAGCTGATGCCATAGTGAACCCTATGCGTGAAAACGATACTTACCCCAATAAAAATCTAGCAGGGGTTGGGGTTGCTTTTAAAGTGGTTATGGCTTTAAGGTTTACTTTACGAAAGTATAACTTTTTTCAAAAAGATGCTCCAAATATACGAAATCTTTTAGATATTGTAACCCTTGGTACTATTGCAGATGTTATGCCTTTAATAGATGAAAACAGAATATTTGTCCGCCATGGTTTAGAGCCTATGAGTGGTGATAGTGTGCGTATAGGTATTGATGAGCTTAAGAAAGTAATAGACAGCCTTAGCACTATTAAGAAAATGAAAACATCAAATATTGGCTTTCAAATAGCACCGCGGATAAATGCCATGGGTAGAATGGCAAGTTCTGATAAAAGCTTAAAATTACTTGTTACACAAAATAGAAACGAAGCTAAAAATTTAGCTGTTGAGCTGGATAATGAAAATAAATACAGGCAGATGATAGAGCGTGATATTCTCCAGCAGACTTTTGATATTATTGAAACAAACAGATATGCAGAAGATAATGGCGGCATAGTGGTGGCTTCTGATGACTGGCACCCAGGTGTAATAGGGATAGTGGCTTCCCGTGTGGTAGATAAATATTTTAGGCCAACTATTATATTAACTAACGATAATGGAGTATATAAAGGCTCTGCAAGAAGTATTCCAGGTTTTCATTTATATGAGGGTTTAAGCAACCTTTCAGATTTACTTATATCCTTTGGCGGCCATAAATATGCAGCAGGTGTAAAAATAGCAAAAGAAAATTTAGAAGAATTTAGAGCAAAATTTAATGAGATAGTGCAGAAAAATTTAAAACAGGAAGATTTTATTCCAGAGATTTTAATTGATGCTAAAATAGATTCAAAAGATATAACCAGTGAAATAATGCAGTATTTAGAAAAACTAGAGCCTTACGGTCAGGGTAATAAAGAGCCTGTATTTTTCATGAGGAAAGTTTCCAAATACCAGTATGAAACCTTTGTGGGAAAAGAGCAAAACCACTTAAAATGTATATTTGAAAAAAAAGGTATGCTTTTTGATGCCATTGGGTTTAATATGAAAGAGTATAAGCAGATAATGGCAGAAAATGATGAGTTTGATATACTTTTTTCACTGGTTCATAACACCTGGAAAAACACAAAAACCATACAGCTTAATTTAAAAGATATAAAAAAATCAGAATAATTTAATTAAAATACTTGATAGTTAAGTAATTACACTTTATAATACATATTATTATAACGGTTGAAACTATGAGTATAAAAAAGACAATAAGACTTATGGATATTCAGGATAAAGTTTTAAGTAACAACCCTGAAGCCCAGATAGATAAATTAAATAGAGCCTATGTATATGCTGCCCAGCAGCACAGGGGGCAGTTACGCCAAAGTGGCGAAGCTTACCTTTCCCACCCTTTAAATGTTGCCTATATTCTTGCTGAAATGAAAATGGATGTGGACTGTATTATTGCAGGGCTTTTGCATGATACCATTGAAGATACTAATACCACCTATGAAATAATTGAAGAAATGTTTGGCACTCCAGTTGCATTTTTAGTAGATGCAGTTTCAAAAATTAGCAAAATACCTTTTCAGTCAAAGGAAGAAAAACAGGCAGAATCTTTTAGAAAAATGCTTGTTTCCATGAGCGATGATATTCGTGTTATTATTATAAAACTAGCTGACAGGCTTCATAATATGCGAACCATAGAAAGCCTAAGGGAAGATAAAAAAAGGAGAATAGCCCAAGAAACTATGGATATTTATGCTCCCCTTGCTGACAGGCTTGGTATTGCCTGGATAAAATGGGAGCTTGAAGATAGAGCTTTTCGTGTATTAAACCCAGATATGTATTATGAAATACACCAAAAAGTAAAAATGAAACGAGGGGAGCGGGAAGAATATCTAGGCGAAGTAAAGGATATTATTTCCCTTGCTTTAGAAAAAGCCAATATTCATGGGAAAATATCTGGCAGACCAAAACATTTTTACAGCATCTACCAAAAGATAATTAAAAAAGGCACAGCCTTTGAAGATATTTTTGACCTGCTTGCTTTACGGGTTATTGTAGAAACAAAATCAGACTGTTATTCTGCCCTTGGTATTATCCACTCTTTATGGACACCTATACCCCATAGAATAAAAGACTATATTGCAAACCCAAAAGCAAATATGTACCAGTCTATACATACAACAGTAATGGGCCCTGGTGGTATGATGGTGGAATTTCAAATCCGCACAAAAAAAATGCACCAAATAGCAGAAGAAGGGGTGGCAGCTCACTGGGCTTATAAAGAAGGCCGCATATTTAACCCAAAAGAAGATAAACAGTTTGTATGGCTTCGCCGTGCATTAGAAGAAGATAATAGGGCAAAACCACCAACTGAGTTT
>CAMEOC010000079.1 GCA_945929285.1 uncultured Mucispirillum sp. | reverse complement strand
ATGCTTTCAATAGATTTTTCAACTGCTGCCCTTACAATATCAATAACCTTTAAAACTTCGCTGTCATTTCCATTATAAACCATACGGGTATAGTCGCTATTATATACATCTCTGCTTCCAAAATCTATTAATACAGGCTCATTTTCATTTACTTCCTTTATACTTGCAACTCCATGAGGCATAGCACCTCTTACCCCAGATGCCACAATAGTTTCAAAACTTTCACCTTTTGCCCCAAGTATTTTCATGTGGTATTCTAAAGCTGCCGCCCATGTTTTTTCACTATTACCAAATTTAAAAGATTTTAAAGCCCTTAAAAATGCTTTACCTGCAAGCCTATACTGCTCTTTTATAAGCTTTATTTCATTTTCATCTTTTATCATTCTTAATTTTTGAAGAATATCTTTATCGTCTAAATATATTTCTGTACCTGAAGTTGCTACTTTTGAGCTTATATTTATAACACATGAGGGCTGTAACAATATTTTTTTATATTTAGCACAGTATTCTTTAAAAATAATAGAATAATCTGTAACTATTTCTACTGCTATATTGCTACTTACTTCTTGAGAAGACTGCACTTCATACCTGCCATCTGTATAAAAATACGCCCCTTCTAAATCTACTATCATATAAGCTGTTGAGCCTGTAAACCCACTTAAATATTTCACATCTGTTAAATTAGTAATTAATACAGCAGGAATCTCCAACTGCCTAAGCTGCCTTTGCACATCTGCTATTCTTTTTATCACTGCCACTCTCCTGTTGCAAAATACTCCAGTGCTAAAAGATAAGAATCTTCTTTAAAACCTGCAATAACCCCTAAAGCAATATCAGATAAATATGATTTATGCCTAAAAGGCTCCCTTGCATATACATTTGATAAATGCACTTCAATAAATTTTGCCTTAATAGAAAGCATTGCATCTCTTATGGCAATACTTGTGTGAGTATATGCTCCAGCATTAATTATTATGCCATCATAACTTTCTGCCTGTTGAATACATGTAACAATATCACCTTCCACATTAGACTGGAAAAATTCTATATCTATATTAAGCTTTTCTGCCCGCTCTCTAATTAATTCTTCCAGCTCCACAAAAGTGATGCCACCGTAATGGCCAGGCTCTCTTTTACCAAGCATATTTATATTTGGACCATTTATCACTAATATTCTCATAATTTTTCCTTACTGTGCCTTACTTTTTCTAAAAACTGCTCTAACCTTTCCAGCTTTCTTTCTTTTTCGCTTAACTCTATTTTTTCATCATTTGCCATGTCTTCCTGAGTCATACCCACAGCATCTAAAATTTCATCCATTATATCCCCTTGAGTAAATGGAGCAGACTCCCCTAAATCTATATTTGGTCCATCTGCTTCACTATAATTTTCATCTACTATACTACCATACTGAAAATCATCATCTATCATATCATCATAAGTCATATTTATAACAGATGATGGTATAGTTTTTTTATACATTTCTTCTGCCTCTTTTTCCTGGGCAGTTTTTTCTTTTTCTTCTTCTGATTGCTTTACTTCTTCTATTATTTCTTGTTCTAGTTCATCTTGTGCTTCATTCTCTTCTACTACATTTTCTACTGCTTCTTCTATATTATTTTCTTCTTCTATATTTTCCTGTGTTTCTTCTATCTCTTTACTTTCTTCTATTTCTTTATCTTCTGCTATATCTTCTATATTTTCTTCTGCTTTTATTTCATCAAATAATTCATCTGCACTTTCTTCTTCACTGAGTGTAGATAATAAATCATCTTCATTATTGCTTTCATCTTCGCTTAGTGCAGAAAGTAAGTCATCTTCATTATTACTATTATCTTCACTTAATGCAGAAAATAAATAATCTTCACTACTGCTATTATCTTCGCTTAATGCAGATAATAAATCATCTTCACTACTGCTATTATCTTCACTTAATGCAGAAAATAAATCATCTTCACTACTGCTATTATCTTCGCTTAATGCAGATAATAAATCATCTTCACTACTGCTATTATCTTCACTTAATGCAGAAAATAAATCATCTTCACTACTGCTTTCATCTTCTGCCATTTCTGCTGTATCTTCAATATTTTCAGTTTGAGCTGCACTTTCTTCAGTTGAAAGATTTTCTGTTAAATCTTCCCCTTCTTCTTCGCTGTGGTTTTGGTTTATTATTGGCAGAAAATCGTTAGGGTCGTCTGAAAAATCTTCTCCCTCATCTTCTGTATGGGGTGTAATAAGGGGCATAAAATCATTAGGGTCATCTGAATAAAAGTCTTCTTCTTTAGAATAATCTCTTGCAGAAATAGTAGTATCTGAAACTAAATCTGCCATAATGATTTCTGCATTTCTTATTCGCTGGTCTATTTCCTGGTATGTTCTTAATTCTTCATCTTCTTCGCTATCAAGGGCAGCTTGAGTTTGCCGTTTCATACGCTCATCGTAAATCTGGGCAGGGTTTAATGAGCCCCCAAGTTCTTCTATCATCTTTTTTACTTCTTCATCTTCCGGGGAGCGTATATATGCACCAGTTAAATACTTTAAAGCATCAGTAGTATCACCATTTTCTTTGCATATTATACCTAAAAGCTTTAAGGCTTTATAGTTATTATCATCTTCTGCTGTAACATCAAAAAGTAATTCTCTTGCTAAATCAAACTGACCTTTATAAACATAGGCTTCTGCTAAAAATGTTTTAGCAGCACAGTTGGCAGGAAAACGCTCAATGGCTGATTTACACATGGCAATAGTTTCATCATACTTTTCCAGCTTATTATAAGCTAAAGCAATGGGTATGAAGTAACCAGAGTTTGGCTCTGCCTCCATTTTTGAAAGAAAATATGCTATATCAGACATATAGCGAGCATGTGTCCTTTCGTCCACCTAAAGTTTCCCCTTAAAATAATTATATAGTTTTGGATAGCCTGCCATAATAAACAAAACTATCCAAAACAAATAGCAGTTTCATATATAATACTTTTTTTTACTAGAATAAGTCAATTATTTCTTTTGGTTTTACATTATTTATTATAACACCCTGCATATTTTTACCTGCCACAGCTAAAGCAATACCTTCTTTACATGCCTTTTTATCTTTAGATATGGCAAGCATATTTTCCATATTTTTTGGTTTATAAGCAACAGGATAGCCAAGTTTTACAAGTAAATCTTTTATTTTATTAAAAGTTTTCTCATCAGTATACCCATGCTTTAAAGCATACATACTTTCATAAACCATACCCATGGCAACAGCATAACCATGGTGCACTTTATATGCAGAATCGCTTTCTATACCATGAGCCACAGTATGACCAAAGTTTAATAATTTTCTAATACCAGATTCTTTTTCGTCCTGCTCTACAACACTTGCTTTTAACTGGCATGCTTTTAATATAAGGTTTTCCATAACATGTTTTTTTCGTGCAAGTATGTAGCTTATATTATCTTCTAAATAATCAAAATATTCTTCATCCTGTACTGCAGCTATTTTAATAGCTTCTGCAAAACCGTTTAAATATTCTTTATTTGTAAGGCTGTTTAAAAAATAGCTGTCTATTAAAACTTCGCTAGGCTGGTAAAATGTGCCAATATTATTTTTAATACCCTTTAAGTTTACACCAGTTTTTCCACCAACACTAGAATCAACCATAGCTAAAAGTGTAGTAGGCACCTGCACAAGCTTTATACCACGCATATAAAGTGATGCTGCAAAAGCTGCCGTATCCCCTGTTATGCCACCACCAATAGAAACAAGTGTAGAATCTCTTAATGCACCATTATTTTTTAAAAAAGTTAATATTTTTTCCGTGCTTAAAAGTGTTTTATTTTTCTCTCCACCTTGAAAAAGAAATACTCTTTTACTATCCTGTGGTATAATATTTCTATAAAGAGAAGCCACCTTTGCATCTAATACAAAAAAGCTGTCCCTTTCTAAATAATATGCAATTCTATCTTGAATAAAATCGCTTCCTACATAAATATTGTAAGATTTTTTTGTTTCTAAAATATTTACAACCGTACTTTTCATATTATATACCTGCCTTTATACATATATTTTCTACTATTTCTTCTGCTGTTTTATTTGATGTATCTATTACAAAATGGGCAGAAATATAATAATATGCCCGTTTTTGTATTAATGTATTTAGCTTTTCTTCCCTGTTTTCACCTTGTAAAAGGGGCCTTATATTTGCGTCTTTTGAAATACGGGAAATAATCACATCAGGTGATGCAGTTAATGTAACTGCTATACCGTTTTCTTTTATTAATTTTATATTATCCTCATATGTTACAAGGCCACCCCCTGTGGAGATTACAGCTTTTTTTAAATTAAATGTGGAAAGCAGCACCTTTCGTTCTAACTTCCTAAAATATTCTTCCTTATGGATATTAAATATTTCTTCTATTGTCATTCCGCTTTCTTTTTCTATTAAATCATCTGTATCTATAAATCTGTAATTTAATTTTTGGCTTAAAAGCCTGCCAATGGTTGTTTTACCTGTTCCCATAAAGCCTGTTAAGTATATTTTTTCCTTTTGAATATTAGTAAACTCCATAATCTACTCGCTTTTTGGTAATCTTTTTTTATTGTATGCTTCTATATATGTTCCTGCAGATTTTCTATTAGTTAGTAAACCTGTTCTTGCATCTACTCTTTTAAATACAACATTATTTGGCACCTGAAAAGAAAAAGTTGCATTTTTACCAAAATATATTTTCTGAAATTCAGATATTATAGGTGCAGCAAGCCTGCCCCCACTGCCGCCAAAAGTAATAGGCCGTAAATCATCATATCCTACCCACACAACAGCAGTATAATCTCCAAAAACTGCCACGGTCCAGGCATCTTTTGTATCGTTTGAAGTGCCTGTTTTTGCACCTGTGCCAGCTAAAAGCCTTGCCCCTCGTGCTGTTCCCCTGCTTGCTACTGACTGCATTACATACAATGTTTGGTAAGCAGCTTCTTCTGAAACCACTTTTTTTGGCTCACCTTTTAAGCTTACATATTTGCCGTCTATTTCATAGCCTGTTGCAAGCACTGCCTGCTTATATACCCCCATATTTCCTATGGTTGAAAATATTTGAGCCACAGTTAATGGTGTAGCAGGAAAAGCACCTAAAGCCATAGCATAAAAAGGCTTAACATCTTTATTCATACCCAGAGCAATACTCATATTTTTCACATACTCAAGCCCTGCCATTTCTGCCACTTTTATGGTAGAGTTATTTAGTGAATATATAAAAGCATACCTTATAGGTATTTTCCCCATAAAAAAGCCGTTATAGTTATTTGGCTTATATACCACATTATTCACCATAAATTCATAAGGCATATCTACCACCTGGTCAGATGGTTTTATACCCTTTTCAAAGGCAGATAAAAATACTATGGGCTTAAAAGTAGAAGCCATCTGCCTGGAGGTTGTTAATGCTCTATTTACTTTCGTATTATACTGCCTGCTTCCAATGGCAGATAATACTTCCTGGGTTTTATTATTTAATAGCACAAATGCAGTTTGTATTTCATCATCCTTATCTTTATAATAATCTGACAATACCTGCCGTGCCACCTTATTTGCCTTTTCATCATAGCCTGTATATATCTTTATATTCTGCTTGCCTAAGTTTTCATTTATTTCTTTAATATTTGCTATCTGCTTAAGCACTCCATTTATATAAGCAGGCTCTACCACCTTTAAAATTTCCGGCTGAAAGTTAATATTTTCTGCCATAGATTTTTCGTATTCTTTTTCTGTTATCTGCTTATTTTTATATAGTGTATATAGT
>CAMEOC010000078.1 GCA_945929285.1 uncultured Mucispirillum sp. | reverse complement strand
GATCGTTTCACGTGACTGGAGTTCAGACGTGTGCTCTTCCGATCTATACAGCAAAGATGAAAGGTATGAAAAAACATGGCGGATAGATGCAATACCCTGGAGCGAGCACAGGCCGGAAGCTTTTGCAGGACTTCATAACCAAGGGGGAAGAATATTAATAATTTTTGATGAAGCTTCAGCCATACCTGCTTGTATTTGGGAAGTGGCAGAAGGTGCTATGACAGATAAAAATACAGAAATATTTTTCTTATGTTTTGGCAACCCCACAAGAAGCGATGGCAGGTTTTTTGAATGCTTTGGCAGGTTTCGCCACCGGTGGATAACAAAAAAAGTAGACAGTAGAACTGTGCCTATAACAGATAAAAACCAAATAAATAAATGGGTGGCAGATTATGGACTTGAAAGCGACTTTGTAAAAGTGAGGGTATTAGGTGAGTTTCCAAATGGTGGCAGTGCAAGCCTTATAAAGCGAGATGATATTATAAAAGCAGCTAAAAGGCAGCTTGATGAAAATATATACAGCCACGCACCAAAAATTATAGGTGTAGATGTGGCACGGTTTGGGGAAGATAAAACAGTAATAGCAAGAAGGCAGGGCTTAAAAGTGTATGAGCTTAAAAAATACAGCTCACTTGATACTATGGAAGTAGCAGATGCTGTTATAAGGGAAATAAAAGCCTTTAACCCAGATGCTGTGTTTATTGATTTAGGCGGTGTGGGAGCAGGTGTTTATGACAGGCTTAAATGGCTTAACTACAATGTAATAGGGGGAGATTTTGCAGGCAGGCCGGAACGAAAGGATAAGTATGTAAATAAAAGGGCTGAAATGTGGTGCGAAATGGCAGAATGGTTAAACCAAGGGGATATTCCAGATGATGTGGATTTAAAAGAAGATTTAGCAGGGCCCAGCTATTACTTTAGGGGAGATAATGGGCAAATACTACTTGAAAAAAAGCAGGATATGAAAAAAAGGGGGCTTGCAAGCCCAGACTGTGCCGATGCTTTAGCATTAACTTTTGCTGCTAAAGTTAATATCAGCATAAGAGAGCTTCCCTCAAAAATATTAAGATAAGGGTAATATAATGAATATATTATTAGATGAAAAAGAAATATTAGAAATAGTAAAGGAAGATAAAAAGCAGGCTTTAAGCTATTACAAAACAAATTTAAAGCCTAAGTTTCAAAAATATTATGAGCTTTATAACGGCCAGGAAATAGATACTAAAAAATATAGAATGCCTGAAAGCTCTTTTATTAGCCGAGATGTGCTTATATCTATTAGGGCTGTAATGCCAGATATTAATAAGCTTTTATTAACTTCAAACCCTGTGGAAATTACTCCACGAAATGGGGAAGATGAAGAAAAAGCAAGGAAAATGCAGGCTTTACTAAACTACCAAATAACATCCCAAAACCCATACCACACCATATTTACAAGGCTTTTAACTAACGCTTTAATTACAGGCTGTGCTGCTTTAAAGGTTGTGTGGGTAAAAGAAGCAGAAGAAAAGGAAATAGAAGAAACTTCAGATTATAAGAGGCTTAATTATTTAATAAATAAAGGCTTTAAGGTAAGCTATAAAAAGCTGTATGTAAATGGCACATTAAAATACCACATAAAGTATAAGGCTATGGAGATTGTGAAAAATCAGCCTGTTTTTGAAGTGCTTTCCTATGATGAATTTTTATTTGATGATAGTGCCACATCAGTGCAGGAAGCAAACTTTATAATACATAGGAAGCTTGTAAATTATGATTACTTAAAACGCAGGGAAAATGCTGGGGTTTATCAAAATATATCTGATATTAAAGAGTATGTTTATAACTATGAAGATGATGATTTAGGGAGTGAAAGAAGCAGTTTTAGTAAAAATAGGGAAAATAACATGCGAAAAATGTATATGCTAAATGAATACTGGGGCAAGCTTGATATAAATAAGGACGGTATAGATGAACTTGTAGTTATTACTTATTGTGGAGATAAAATATTATCTATCGAAGAAAACACTTTTGGTATGTACCCATTTTTTGTATATACCCCCTTTTTATCAATGGATAGTATTGCTGGCAAAGGTATGGCAGAGCTTTCAGAAAATATGCAGATAATAAAGACGGCTTTAGTTCGTGAGATATTAGAAAACACAAGACGAAATAATAACAGGAAAATATTTTATAAGGTAGATGATTTATTAAACCCTTCTCAAATGGTTACAAATGAACAGTATGTGGCAGTGCGGGATAGTGCAGATATAAATAATATTTTTGCCCCTGAGCCTTTTGAAGCTATATCTGGCAATACTTTTAGTTTAATAGAATATTTTGATAAGGAAAACCAAAAGATAACAGGCATAAGCGATATGAAGCAGGGCATAAGGCGGCAAATGGAAAATATGAGTGCCACAGAAGCCCAGATAAAGTATGAATCTGCCAATTCACAAGTGCAGGCAATAGTGCAAAATTTTGCAGAAAGCTTAAAAGAAACCTACAGGTTTTTAATATACCAAAACCAAAAGTTTATGGATAATTTGCAGGTTATAAGGCTTATAAATGATACCATAGAAGTAAACCCAAGGGATATTAAGGATATTGATTTTGATATATCTGTTTCTCAAGCCATATCTTCTGGCACAGAAGAAACAAGGCGAAGATTTTTAAGCAGTGCATTATCTTTAATAATTGAAATAGCGGAGCCAAGAAATTTAACAGATAATTTAAGAATAAGAAACTTAATGGCAAAACTTTTAGAAGAAAGCGGGTTAAAAGATACAGATAACTACCTTTTAAATGTGGAAAAGGTAATGGAGCAGGCAAAAAATGCAAATGCAGTTATTAAAAAATAGAATAGAAAAAGGTGAAAGAGCAGAAAAAGCAAAAGAATATATATTTAAGCTTTTAGAAAAATATAAAAGTGAAATAATGCAAAACCTTGAAAAAGGGGAACATATAAGAAAACTGCACGGTATGGCACATATTATTAAAAAAATAGAGCAGGATATTTTAAAGGATATAGCCCATAAAGATGATGCAGTAGTAATGATGAAAAAAGGAGAAATAAATGGAACAAAATATTAAAGAAAATAAAATGGAAAGTAATAGTAAAGAAAATACTGCAAAAACTTATTCCATAGAAGAAATTTTAAATATTATAAATGAAAGTGCAAAAAATAAAAAACCACTGCCAGAAGATGTGGAAATGCTTTTAAAAACATTAAATAGCAGTGAAAATGAAAAGGAAAATAAACATACAAAAAATCAAAGTATGGGAAATATAAGCTATACGGAAGGCTTAAGCTTAGATGATATAAAAGCAATAAACGATTATGCTTATAAGCAGACAGAAAACTATACAAAAACACCATTTAATATGGAAAACCCAGAACACAGGGAATATTTTGAATATTTTAAGGCTCAGGCATATAAAAATAAAGAAAAAGAAATGAAGTTGAAAAAATTTGATGAAAGCCTCCATGAAAAATATGGGGATATGTATGAAAGTGTGGAAAAAGCAGCACGCAATACTTTTGAAAGCATGGCCTTTAAAGATGCAAGGGATATTATATCTTCTAGAATGCATGGCAATGTGGAAAAGCTTTTATTATTTTATGACAGCGTGTTTAATGAAATGGTGGCAAAACAAAAACAAATGGAAGAAATGCCTGCAAAAACAGAAGAAGGCAGTATTATATTTCCACCAAAAGCCATAAAAGGTGGCAATTTTAAAGCAGATAAAAACATAAAAACTTACGAAAATTTTATATAATAAAAGGAGAAAATAATGAGCGTAATTTATGATACATATACAACAAATACACAGTCAGATTTAGTGAAAAGAAGCGTTGGCTTAAGAGATAAAATCTTTCAAAATGCAAAACTTTCACCACTTTTTATGATGCTGCAGGCAAGAGGCAGGGTGATTGCAGAAACAAACCAAAAATTTGAATGGCTTGAAACAAGGCTTAATAAGCCTACATTTAAAGTTGCACCTGCAAACCAGGCAGCAACAGATTTAACTATTGTAACAGATGAAGATAGTGTTAGCTTTTTAACAGAAGGCTCTATTATTAAAGATATTAAAACCCATGAGCAGATGAGGGTAAGTGCCATAAACGGTAAAACAATAACAGTTTCAAGGGGTTATGGTGTAACAAATGCCCAGGAAATAACAGCAGATGACGGGGAAGCAAATGCCACATTTGTAAATATTTCTGTGGCTTATGCAGAGGGCAGTTTGGCACCAAAAAGCACAGTATTACTTAAAAAGGATAACTTTAACTACTGCCAAACCTTTAGAAGAACATTAAAAATAACTAGAAATAAACTTCGCCAGGGGGAATATGGTGATGACGGCAATTCTGCAGAAAGCAGAAGAAAAGCTGAAAGAAATAAAATTTTAAGGCTTCATCAAAACGATATAGAACAGTCTTTAATGTTTGGCGAGCCAAAAAAAGATTTATCTGGCAGTGAGCCTTTATATGTTACAGGCGGGCTTTTTCACTATATTAAAACAAATGTATTAAGCATTACAAACCCAGATAAATTTAAGGTTGGCACCATTAATGAAATATTAGGTGCTATGGCAGATAAAGGCTCAGCAGGGGATAAAGTGATGCTTACAGGCTCTGGCTTTAATGCAAAATTAAATGATAATGCCATAAAAACTTTTTCAGGGGGTGCTGGCAGCCTTTTAAAAGAATTTGGCATATCATTAGATAAAATAGATACAGAATATGGGGAATTAAATATAGTGTATGACCCTGTATTATCAGCAGTTTACCCAAACACTGCCGTTATTATAGATTTAGATGAACTGCTTTTACACTTTATAGAAGAAACAAAAATGGAAACAAATATCCAAAGCGATGGATATGACGGAGTGGTAGATACATTTTTAACAGACTGTGGCTTAGAAGTTTCCAATGAAGAATGCCACGGTATTTTAACTTTAAACTTTTAGGGTAGCAGTATGATATTTTATTCATGCTTTAAAGATTTAAAAGTAGTGCATTCAAAAGGAACAGCAGTTTTTAAAAAGGGCATTTATGAAACAAATGATAAGGTTATTATAAATGAGCTTAAAAAAGATAAAAATATAAGGTATAAAAACTCCATAGAAGAAATTGCCTTAGGGGAGCATAAAACCATAAAAGAAAATAAATAAAATATATTATATAATGGGTGAAATCATGTATTTCACCTCTTTTTTTATAATAAATTATGCTTTCGTATTTATTTTTATATAAAAATACTTTTTTTATTCTAATTTATAATATATTGTATAAGTCAAGTTTTTTATGTAAGGAGTATTTTTATGGTAAAAGTAAAAATGTTTTTATTAACTATTTTAATCACAGCCTTTTCTGTGTTTTTTATATCAGGCTGTAGCCTTGAATAACCAGTAGATAATGATAATAATATTACAGAAAGTAGCGGCGGAAACGAAAATGGTGGAAATGAAGGTAGTGGCAGTAAGCCTAATGTTACACCAGTAAACAAGTTTCCTAATAACCCATTTGCTCTTTTAGGTATTTATGATGTTACAAATCAAAAAGTAAATGAAATGGAAAAGGAAGTTACAGCAGGTAGTGAATTTAGGGTTAATGTAGATATTACTCGCTTTGGTACAAGTGTTGTTGATGTATTAATCCGTATTACTGTTAATGGTAAAAAAGTAGAGTTTACAAGGGAAGTATCAATAGCAGGGCAAGAATTAGGCTCTGAATTTTTTAATAAAGTATTTTCAGATATGGGTGCAAATGTTACAGGGGAATATACACTTGAATTTACTCTTACAAGCACACAATATAAAGAAATAG
>CAMEOC010000077.1 GCA_945929285.1 uncultured Mucispirillum sp. | reverse complement strand
TCCAGCACCTGCAGTGTAGGCGAAGATGGGTTACTGATTTCTAACTTTTGCAAATATTTATAATCAATACCAGACCGCTCTGCCAACTGCTCTTGAGTATACCCTTTACTTTTTCTAACAAGTTTTAATGTTTTTGAAAATTTAAGACTATATTGTAGTGTGGCGAGAAATAGTTAACTTATATAATAATTATTATTGATTTTAAAAAATATATAAAATATTTTTTTTTTAAAAAAAAGACTTTACAAACATATTCTTATTATATAATTTTTAATAAAGGGTGAAATAATATATGATTAATGGTATATCTTTATTCAGCAATGTAGGTATAGATGAAACATACTTCAAGGACTATGGAATTAAAATTGCGGTTGCAAACGAGATACAACCTAAACGCTGCGATTTTTATAAGCATCTATATCCTGATGTAGATATGGTATGTGGAGATATAACAAACAAAGATATTTTTAATAACTTAATAGATAAATATAAAAAATATAATTGCAACTTTTTAATTGCTACTCCACCTTGCCAAGGTATGAGTATTGCAGGGAAAATGGATGTTAATGATATTAGAAATAGATTAATTATTGATACTATTAATTTTATAAAAATTGTTAAACCAGACAATATTATTATAGAAAATGTGCCACAGATTTTAAAATTTACTATTGTAATAGATAATAGTCGTGTTAAGATATTGGACTATATTCATTCAGAACTTGAACCTTTAGGATATCATATAAATTATGATATCCTAAATGCTGCAGACTATGATACACCACAATATAGAAAACGAGCAATTTTTTTAATTTCTAAAATAGGGCAATGGAAATTTCCAGCAAAAAAACAGCATATCACTGTAAGAGATGTTATAGGTAATTTACCAAGTTTAGAAAGTGGGGAAACATCTAATATACCATATCATAATGCCAAAACACATAAGTGTGAACATATTTTATGGATGACACATACTCCAACAGGAAAAACTGCTTTAGATAATGAAACACATTATCCACAAATTAATGGTAGAAAAATTAAAGCATATAGTACAACATATAAAAGAATAGATTGGGATAGACCTGCACCTACAATTACGATGTGTAATGGAGGAATTTCTTCCCAAAATAATGTACACCCTGGTAAACCACTAGGAAATGGTACATATTCTGATGCTCGTGTATTAACTATACTGGAATTAATGAGACTCACTGGATTACCTGATAATTGGAATATTCCATTATGGGCTTCAGATAATTTTATTAGACAAGTTATTGGGGAAGCATTCCCACCTCTATTTGCAGCTAACTTATTAACAACAATGCCTACAGGAGAACAATATGAGTAATCATTTTAGATGGCAAGTACCAGGGAATGGAAATCCATTTGATTGTAAATTGGAAGATTGGAATAATAAAAAAATGTCTCAACGCTCAATTGGTGTATTAAAATATATTAATGAAAAAGGTTCTGTTTCTAAACAAATATTTGAATCAGATATTAAAGACTATTTATATAAATTATATGAACATAAAAATAATGACTCTACACCAGCACATTTTTACAGACCATTAGAATTTATAGGCTTGATTAGAAATTTTAATAATCAACTAAGTTTATCAATTGATGGTAAAAATTTTTTAAACTCTATATTGCATAGACAATATTCTTCAGCATTAGATTTTTATATTTTACAAATGATTAAAACAAAATATCCTAACACTGCTACAAAAGATATTCATTTAAACTTATTTCCATTTAGAATAATTTTTAAATTACTTTTAAAATATAATAGATTACCATTATTAGATTTTTTATACAAAATACCGTATATAAAAGATATCAATGATATTGTAAATTATGATACCTTAAAAAATAATAACAAATATGAAAAATGGAATACATGGGTATTAAGTTATTTAGTTAAATGGGATATTTTAGCTACTGATGGAACATATATTTTTATTACATCAACTAAAAAAGATTATATTGCTTCTTTATTAGAAAATATTGCTTTTGAAGATATGTTTTTTTCAGAAGAACAAAGTTATAATAAGACATACTATACTAAAAAAATTCCAAGAAATCAAAAACTAGTAACAGCAGTATTAAAAAAATATAAAAATAAATGTTTTTTTGATGAAAACCATATTACTTTTCCAACAAAAACACACCATAATTTTGTTGAGTGTCATCATATTATACCATTATCATTATCTGATAGTTTTTCTGAAAACTTAGATTGTGTAAATAATCTTATCCCTTTATGTCCTAACTGTCATAAAGCAATTCATTTGGCAAACAATTCTTTTAAAGAACCGTTGGTTAACAAAATATATAATGATAGTGAATTAACTGTTTCTTTTACAAATATCACTCTTGATGATTTAAAAGAGATTTATATACTTTAGTAACATTAAATGAAATCTATTGACATTGCCAATTTTTTTATTGATTATAATAATCATAGTATAGATAATACACTAACTAATCTTATTCTTCATAAATTTTTATATTTTGCTCAAGGTTACAGCCTTGCATTATATAATACTCCCTTATTTGATGAAGATATTGAAGCATGGAAATATGGACCAGTTGTGCCTAACATATACCAAACTTATAAATATAATAAAAAAGAAAATATTTCTAAAATAGTAGGCAATTTTTCACTAGAAAAATATGACAGTAAAACTATTGAACTTCTACTTGCTGTTATAAATGATTATGGCAAATATTCTTCCTCTGAATTAATAAATATTACTCATAAAAAAGGCTCTCCATGGGATATGGTGTATAAAGAAAACGAAAATAATATTATTTCAAAAGAAAGTATTTTAAAATATTTTAAAAATAATAATTTAGCAAAAATCAATAATACAAATCTTGATAATATAGAATATATAGGAAAACGAGATAATACTTCAAAATTGTTAATATTACCTGCTGACTGTGATGATAAAGAAGATTATTCTTTTTATTTCCTTTCTTAACAATATTGACTAACTTCCCTAAAACTTTTATAATCCCCTATGATTTTAAGTGTATCTAGAAGAACAGATATTCCTGCCTTTTATGGCAAATGGTTTATGCAGCGATTAAAAGAGCAGTATGTGCTTGTGCGTAACCCATTTAATATACATCAACTTTCAAATATTCCATTAACTACTACCAGTATAGATGCAATAGTTTTTTGGACTAAAAATTCAAAACCTATACACAAATATTTAAAAGAAATTGATAATATGGGCTATAAATACTATTTCCAATATACTATCACCCCATATAAAAAAGATATGGAAGAAAACTTGCCAGATAAAAAAATAATAATTAATGCTTTTAAAGAATTATCCACACTTATTGGTAGAGAAAAAGTTATACTTAGATATGACCCAATAGTGCTTACTTCATCATACACCATAGATTATCACATAAAAGCTTTTGAAAAACTATGCAACCACTTAAAAGACTATACAAATAAAATAATCTTTAGTTTTTTGGATGATTATAAAATAATATCTAAAAATATGAAAAATCATAATATATATAATATTACAACTGATGATATGCATACATTAGCCAAAAATTTTTCATCTATTGCAAAAAGCTATAATCTTATACTTGAAAGCTGTGCTGAAAAAATAGATTTAGAAAAATATAATATAAACCACGGCAAATGTATTGATAATGAATTAATTGAAAAAATTACAGGTGCTAAGCTAAAAGCTCCAAAAGATAACCAGCGGGAATCATGTGGCTGCATAAAATGTATTGATATTGGGGAGTATAATTCCTGTGTTCATAACTGCCTTTACTGCTATGCAAATGTAAATAAAGATAGTGCATATAAATCTTATAAACTACATAACCCTCTTTCTCCACTTTTAATAGGCAATATTGATTATGAAAAAGATAAAATAGTAGAAAGAAATAAATTTGATATAAAAAGCTATAAGCAGGAAACAAATATTGAAGATTTCATATAACTATTTTGAAGCAAGCATAGACTGAATTTTATTTAAAAGCTCCACTATTTCTGTGCTGCCGCTTAATATTTCCACATAGCTTAACCATAATATATATGAAGTTACTCGTGATTCCAAATTTTGTGATAGTGAAAAATATTCTTTTTGCCTAATAGCTGCCAGCTGTATTACCAAATCATTATCCATACTATTACTTGCAACTATGGAGCTGGAAACGACTTTGGCAATATTTAATATGCCCTTTTCTAAATGCTTTTCTGCCTGGGCTAAATTATTTGCTATAAAATGTTTTGCACGGCTGTCATCTTCCTGGCTTGTAAAATCTGTTGTATATGCAAATGTAAAATGGCTTAAAAACATAAAAAATTCTGTAATAAATACATCTTTATTATTTACAGGCTTGCTGTTTATATTGTTATTATTGCAAAATATTTTTTCATATAAAATAATAAAATGGAAAAAAAGTGATATAAGTTTTCCTGTTTTTGCAAAAGTAAACTGATAATCAGACCCTTGGGCATAATTTAAAATACTTGGTTTTGAAGGTGTTTTCATAACTTTATTTATAATTAATTTATAACAGTTTAATTTATCTGCTAAAGAAAGATATGGAATATACTTTAAATCTTTAAAATCACTGCTGGGAAAAGTATCCTTTAACTGCTTAATAAGGTTTTCTGAAACAAGCAGAGATTCATTATATATAATATTAACATTATTTGCTAAAACTTTATGTTTTGAAGGCATTTTTGCATATTCTATATGAAATATTTCCAGTAAAGCTTTCATTATGCTGTGGGAAATATCATAATCTCTATAACCAGATAATATGGAAAGCATATTTTCATGCAGGCTGTAATAAAGGTAAATAGCTTCAATGGACTGTTTGAAAACAGGGTAATTTCTTTTAAGCTCAGAAGAAAGGCTTTTTATCATATAACCTGCCATAGCATCACTTCCTAAGCCATTCTTCAAATCTTTTTGGCAGTTTAAATACATAATTACGCAGTTCTTCATCACTTACAGGCACACAGACTGAATTATCTAAAACCTCAACTTGTTTTAAAGAACCAAATTGAAAATCTAAATCACTGCTAGTCATCAGGTTGCCAGAACCCATTTTTTTAGCAATATTTTCATAAGATAATTCTTCTGGAAAATTAAACCGCCAATCACTCATAATTAACCACCCACTATCTTAGTATTATATTTTACATATATATTGTTCATTATGTCAACGGTTTTTATGTAAAAATATGATAATTTATTTTTCTTATGGCTTTACATTTTATAATTTTAGTATTATGATTTTTTCTATATAATTTTTTAATGAGGATAAAAGAATGGGAAAAAATCTTTTTCAAAAAGTTTGGGAAAAACATGTTGTTTCCACATTATCTAGTGGCCAGTCCCAGCTGTTTATAGACCTGCACTTACTGCATGAGGTTACAAGCCCGCAGGCTTTTGCCATGATTAGAGAACTGGGCTTAAAAGTTGCTCACCCAGAGAGAACTTTTGCTACCCATGACCATATTATACCAACAGATGATACAGCACGCCCTTTTAAAGATTCTTTAGCAGAAGAAATGATGGCAGCTATTGAAAAAAATACGGCTGATTTTGCTATACAGCTTTTTGGGGTTAAAAATAATAGATATGGTGTTATACACATTGTAGGACCAGAAGAAGGCCTTACTCAACCTGGCATGACTGTTGCCTGTGGGGACAGCCACACTGCCACTCACGGTGCTTTTGGTGCTATTGCTTTTGGTGTAGGCACATCTCAAGTGCGAGATATACTTGCAACTCAAACTATGAGTATTGCCCCATTTAAAGTGCGTAAAATAGA
>CAMEOC010000076.1 GCA_945929285.1 uncultured Mucispirillum sp. | reverse complement strand
TTTAGTTAGAACTATGGTTGAGTGTATAGAACCATTTCAAGGAAAAGTATATGAGTTAAAAGAATATGTTCCATGGGGTATAAGCTTTACAGATAAATATATGCCTGCAGCTTACAGAGATTTTGGCACATTACCTGTGCACCCTACATTTTTTTATGAAATGATATTAAATTTTACAGGTGCACTTATAATGTTTTTATTTTGGAGAAAGGATAAATATATATCCACAGGGCTTATATTTGGTATATACTTAATATCTTATGGTATAATAAGAGCCTTTGTAACCATGTTTAGGGCAGATGATTTAATGCTGGGGTTTTTAAGAGCACCCCATGTGGCAAGCCTTGGTTTTGTGGCAGTAGGTTTATTTTTAGTAATACGAGCAAGAAAGATAATAAAAAATGAAAAACTAGAGGTGAAAAAATGAAAAAAGCAGTTGTATTTTTAGCAAACGGATTTGAAGATATTGAAGCACTGGCAACAGTAGATATTTTAAGGCGTGGTGGTGTAGATGTTACCGTGGCAGGGGTAACAGGGGAAATAGTTACAAGCTCCCATAATTTAAAAGTAGTAACAGATAAATTGGCAGATGATATAAATGCAGAAGACTATGATGCGGTAATATGCCCTGGTGGTATGCCTGGGGCTACAAATTTAAGAGACAGCCAAAAGGTAATAGATGTATTAAAAGAAGCTTATGAAAAAGGCAAAATTGTTTCAGCAATATGTGCAGCACCTATGGTGTTAGAAAAAGCAGGTGTATTAGCAAGTAAAGATTTTACTATGTACCCTGGTATGGAAGGCTATGCTCCAAGCGGCAACTATAAAGATAATAAGTTTGTAGTAAAAGACGGCTCAGTTATAACAGGTGCTGGACCTGCTGCCACATTTGATTATGCTTTTGAAATACTTGAAAACCTGCAGGGGCAGGAAATTGCAAACCAGGTTGCCCAAGGTATGCTTTTAAAATAGTATAGGTATTTTTTAGCCCAGAAGTAGAGCAGGGAAAATGAGTATATTTAGTAACAAAAAAATATCTTTAGCACTAGATAGTGGATCAGCAAAAGGCATGGCCCACATTGGTGTAATAGAAGAGCTGGAAGAAAAAGGATATAAAATAACTGCCATTGCAGGCACTTCCATGGGTGCTGTGGTGGCAGCCTATTACAGCCTTAGCAAGCTAGATATTTTAAAAAACTGGCTTTTAAGTTTAAATAAAAAATCTACTTTTTTTACACTGGACTTTACCATTTCCGGTGGTTTTATTGGTGGTAAAAAACTTATGCAGGCCTTTGAAGAACATTTGGGCGATTTAGAGTTTAAGGATACAAAAATCCCCCTTTATATAGTAGCTACTAATTTAGATACAGGTAAAGAGCATATATTTTCAGAAGGGAAAATACTCCATGCCATAAGAGCTTCTATTTCTGTTCCCGGTGTAATGAGGCCATATTTTTATAACGGCAATTATTTTGTAGATGGTGCAGTTACAAACCCACTGCCTGTGGATATTTTATATAACAATAAATTTAAAAATATTGTGGCAGTTCATCTGCATGAGTATATAGAAAAGCGGGATAGCTCATCTGCCCCCGGAGTGCTTGAAACTATGGGCAGGTCTATGGGTATAGTTTCCCGATACCTTGCAAAAGCTAAAATAAGTGAAGCTATGGCTGTAATAGAGCCAGATGTTGCAGGGGTTGATATGTTTCATTTTTACCAGGCAGAAAGTGTTATATTAAGTGGTAAAAAAGCAGCACTTCATGCCATAAATAATGGAGCATTAGATAGCCTCACTTTAAAAATGCTTTCATTTTTTAAAGAAAAAATAAGCGATAGAATAATATATATATTAAAAAAGAAGATGGGAAAAGGAAGCCTGGAAGAATAAAGGGTGTGAAATATACACCCCCTTTTTAGTATATAAAATTTATTATCCTCTATATTCTAATTTATAAAAATCTGCAAAGCGTTTATCTGCATCAAGTAAATGCCTGTGGTACCAGTCTGTAATAAAGTCTGTAATATCAGTAATAAGGCCGTAAACCCCTCTTTCATCAAACTCATCAGCTGGCACATCAGTCCTTTTTAAAAGCAGTCTTTTTTTAAGCAGTTTAGCACATTCTATATTAAATTTTTTATGCTCTGCCTTATGCTCATCAAGAGAAGGAAAGTTTATTCTTGCCATAAGTTCTTCCTGAGCAGGAAAATGCTTATGGGAATATTCTGTAAGTTTATTTAAAATAGAATCAATGTGTTCTTCTGCAGTGCCTGAGTTTCTAGCATCTATAAAAGTATTACTCATTCTTAAAAATTCTTTTGTGTGGCTATCAAGAGTATATTCCCCAATAGCCATAAATTCTTCCCACTCAAGTGGACGCACTGTATTGTTATTATTCACGGCAGCACCTCTTTTCTGGTATTTGCATCAGGCACAATAGCTGATGATATATATAAAACTGCAAAAAACAGTATAATAGGGTATATATACACTAAAAACATTACTGCTGCAGCTGTTAAATTTATTTCACTTAAAGTAAAAGCATAAAGTATAAGTTTAGACTGGGAATAAGAAACCAGTGGCAATAAAATATATGAAAGCACAGAAAAAATAGTAAGTGTTTTGCCAATAAACCTAAAAGCAGGGATAATAAGCAGTGAAGCGGCAAAACCTAAAAGATAGTGCAGTAATATACCCTTATCCATAACCACATCAATAATTTTTAAAAAGGCATAAAACATAATGGCACAAGTTTTCATCATATTAAGTGAAGTTTCTGCCACATCAGAGCCTACTGCTTTATTATTTTCATCTATATGAAAAGCCTGCATATGCTGCATAGCTTCATTGGCTGTTTCTTGAAAAACATCACTAAATGGCTGAGGTATAAGGGAAAAAGCCATTTGATAAACACCATATACTGCCACAATTGCAGCAAGCCAGTATATAACAAAGGAAGGTAAAAACCTGCTAACTATTTTATTTAAAATATAAGCAGGGAAAAAGAAAAGCACCCCTATAATATTTGCAACTATTCTTCCTGGTAAATCAAGCCAAGGTTTATTTCTATTTTCATAAGTATATTTTTGAGCTTCCTGCTCTCTTTTTTTAGCAAGGCGAGCCTGTTTCTTTTCTTCTTTAGCTTTTAATTTAGCAGCCTTTTTATCTTCTTTACTGTTTGTTTTTTTATCACCAGTGGTGGTATTTTCTTCACTGCTTTCAGAAGTCATCTCTTTAATATCTTCTTCATCTATTAAGCCTTCAGGAATCTCATCAATACTTTTTTCCACAGGGCCGCTTTCAGATACTTCTATTTTTTCTGTCTGCTCGTTTAAAAATTTACCATAAAGTAAATCTGCCTCTGTTTCATCCTTTGGTATATCTTCTGTTTCTGTAGGTTTAATAAGGTCGTTTAAGTCTATATTATCTAAAAGTTCTTCTTCATCAATATCTTCTTGATTTACTGCTTCTTTATTTTCTTTTTTTGCATTATCATCTTTTTTATTGTTATCATTAATATCAAGGGATAAATCTTCTTCCTTTTCATCCTTTGGTTCAAATACTGGAGCAATATCATCATCTTCATCATCTAAAGATAAGTCTTTTTCTATTTCACTTTCCATATTATTATAGTTTAAGTAAATAGAAGTAAGTTGGGAGTGCATGCTTTCATCAATAAATATAACTAAAAATTGACCTTTTAAAGGAACAGATTGAAATTTATAACCATTATTTTCAAGGTATGATTTAACTTCTGCACTGTTTTCATCACTTATAACAAGGGCAGATTTTCTAGCAAGGGCAGAAATATCTATACCGTTATTTAGTGCAAAGTTTTCATTTAAAATATACATTGCCTGGCTTAAAGAATAAACTGCCCTGGCATTATTAATATTTAAGAAGCTTTCTGTTGAAAATTGGGAGATAACAGGGTTATTTATATTACCGTCATACACATCACTTTCAGCAGCATAATATGCTTTACGCTTAATATCTAATAAAATATAAGAGGGATAGCCTTCAATATCATCAAATCCTTCCCCTTTTTTTACTATTTGAACACCTGCTTTATCAAAAAATTTAGACATAGCAAGTTCAAATTCTTGCTGTTGCATGGCCTCTCCAAAAAATTAATATAAATTTCTCATAATACACTAACCTTTACTATAACACTAAAAATATAATACTTCAAGAAAAGAATTTTTTCTTTTAAGGTTAACCCATTAAAAATAAAAATAAGTAAGAAAAAATAAGTAAATTTTAAAAAATAAAAGAAGTAGTTTATGTGAAGATATAAAGATATTATTAATATAAAAATAAAATATTGCCGCTTAGGTAGTGTTTAAAGCGGCAGCATTTCATTTGTAAGAAAAAGCCTTTTTACAGCTTGAATATATTATTATACTCAAGCTGTAAATCTATATAAAGCATACAAAACTATGCTTTTTTAACTTTTCCAGCTTTAAGGCATTTTGTGCAAACTTTTTTTCTTACAACAGTTCCATCTGCCTCAACAGTTTTAACACTGTGAAGGTTAGGGTAGAACTTTCTTCTTGAAACATTGTGGGCATGGCTTATTAAGTTACCACTTAAAGGACCTTTACCACAAACATCACATCGTCTTGCCATATCTTTCCTCCTTGCTTTTTAGGGAGTAAAATGATAACCTATATTTTATAAAAAAAGCAAGTGTTTTTTTAAGGGGGATGTATGAATATTTCAAAAGATACTTTAACGGCTGATATTTTAAAAAACATAAAAGGAGCAAAAGAATTTTTTGAAAGCCTTAATATGGGCTGTTTAAGCTGTATGGGCATACAAAATGAAACGCTGGAAAAAAGCTGCCTTATGCACGGTTTAAATATTGAAGAAATTATGGAGAAATTGAAAGAACTTGATAAATAGTCAAGTGAAAAAGGAAAGTATGGAAGAAAAAGTTGTAAAAATTAAACCCACAGAAATACCTGCCTTTATATCCTGGTGGCAGGGTGGTAGCAGGTATGAAGAAAATGTGGCAGAAGATGGCATCACATTAAACCTGACCTTTCAAGGTAACGCCTTATATGGTGATAAAATATGGGAGCAGCTATACCCTAATATTAAAATAAAATATATTTCATCAGAAGAAATATTTGGTAATAATAAGCCACTAAATCTTGAAATCGGTATAGGCAACGGTGAATTTTTAGCAAATATGGCAGCTTATAAGGCGGAAGAAAATTTTTTAGGGGTAGAAGTATTTAAAAAAATATTTAAGTTAGCAGAAAAGCGTGCCAATAAAAACCAGTTTGGCAATATTAAAATAATACAGTTTGATGCTGCTTTAATATTAAGGCTTATGAAAGAAGATTCACTTTCCAATGTTTATGTTAATTTTCCAGACCCATGGCCTAAGAAAAAGCATAAAAGAAGAAGGCTTTTAAAGCCAGATTTTATGCAGTTAATAGTTTCAAGGCTTAAAAAGGGCGGCTTTATGCAGATAGCCACAGACCATGATGACTATGCAGAAGAAATTAATGAAAACTTAAAAGAAGTGCAGGGTATAAAATCTATATATGATACACCTTTTGTAAGAAAGGTGGAAGATTATTTCCCTACAAAATATTACAGAAAATTTGTTCAAGAAGAAGGAGCGTATTTTTTTAGATATGAAAAAATATAGTATAATAGTTTTTTCCCTGCTTACTTTATTATTTTTTAGTAACAGTTTACAGGCAAAAGAGGTTTATAATAAAGTAAATGCTTTTTCCATTGATGGTGTTATTACTGATGCCACATTTAATTATGTAAAAAATAATATAGAAATAAGCCAGAAAGAAAATGCAGCAGTGCTTATATATATAAACACACCAGGTGGAGTATTAGAG
>CAMEOC010000075.1 GCA_945929285.1 uncultured Mucispirillum sp. | reverse complement strand
ATGAGAATTTAGACGACTGCTTAAAATGTTGCAATCGTTTTTAGATTTTACCGAAATAAATAAATATGAAAAAAATATTTGACAAAACACTGAAAATATAGTAATAAGAATTATTACTATTTTGCTGTATTAAAAACTTAGACTAACTGGAGGAAATATGGCAACAACCAAGTATTCCCGTCAGCGTGAGCTTATCTACAATACAGTAATTGAAAACCAGGTGCATCCCACTGCCGAGTTTGTTTACAAGTACTTAAAAAAAGATAATCCACAGCTTAGCTTGGGAACGGTTTATAGAAACTTACAGCAGCTTTCTGATAACGGTGCAATTAACAGAGTTTCCATTCCAAACCAGCCAGATAGGTTTGATGGAGTTATAAAACCACATTATCATGCAGTTTGCAGTAAGTGCGGAAAGATTGAAGATATTTTCATAGAAGAAATGGAAAGTATTGATAGTCTTGTAGCTGAAAAAACAGGCCTTAACATAATAGGTCATGAAATAGTTTTTAAAACAATATGTCCCTTGTGCAAAAATTAGGGATAATATATAAGGGGTGATAACATGGAATTAAAAGGTTCTAAAACAGAAAAAAATCTTCAAGAAGCATTTGCTGGTGAATCTCAAGCTCGTAATAAATACACTTATTACGCAAGCAAAGCAAAAGCTGAAGGCTATAACCAAATCGCAGATATTTTTGAAGAAACTGCAAATAACGAAAAAGAACACGCTAAAATATGGTTCAAACTTCTTCATGGTGGTCAAGTGCCTACAACAGAAGTAAACTTAAAAGATGCAGCTGATGGCGAACACTATGAGTGGACTGATATGTATGCAGGTTTCGCTAAAACTGCTAAAGAAGAAGGCTTTGCAAGAATTGCTTACCTTTTCGAAGAAGTAGCTAAAATCGAAAAAGAACACGAAGCAAGATACTTAAAACTTCTTGAAAACGTTAAAGAACAAAAAGTATTCAAAAAAGCTGAAAAAGTTGTATGGCAGTGTGCTAACTGCGGTCACTTACACTTTGGCGAAACTGCATTAGAAGTTTGCCCAGTTTGCGAACATCCTAAAGCATTTTTTCAAATTAAAGCAGAAAACTATTAATTAATACACTTATCCAGGTTTTATAAGCTTGGATAAGTTTTCAATAACTTTAAAAGTTACTTTTTTACACAATATGGGGGTTATAGCCCATAAATATAAAACAGGGGAATGCTATGAAAAAAGTGTATCTTTTAGCAGTAGTTACGATGATTGCAGCAGCATTAGCTGGCTGTAAAAAAGGTGAGGAAGCACCTGTTGCTCAAGAAGCAGCAAAAGCTCCAGTAGCACAAGTTGCACCAGCTTTAGTGGATGAGTTAAAACCAACAACTGACGAACTTATCCTTGAAGCTAGAAACAACTTTGAACCAATTCCACTTGATGTGAAAGCTGGTTACAAACAATTAAAAAACAACACAGCAACTAAAGAAAAATATGAGCTTGGTAAAATGCTCTATTTTGAACCACGTCTTTCTAAAAGCCAATTAATAAGCTGTAACACCTGTCACAACTTATCTTTTGGTGGCGACGACTATCAAAAAACTTCTATTGGTCATGGCTGGCAAGCTGGTCCTAGAAATGCTCCAACAGTATTAAACTCTGTTTACAATACTGCACAATTCTGGGATGGTAGAGCAGGCGACTTAAAAGAACAAGCTAAAGGCCCTATCCAAGCAGGTGTGGAAATGGCTGCTACTCCAGCTTATGTAATTGAAGTTTTAAAAAGCATACCAGAGTATGTAGAACTTTTCAAAAAAGCATTTCCTGGTGAAGCTGACCCTGTAACTTTTGATAACGTTGCAAACGCAATTGAAGTGTTTGAAGCTACTTTATTAACTCCAAACTCTAGATTTGACCAATTCTTAAGAGGCGACAGCAATGCTTTAACAGCAACTGAAAAAGCTGGCTTAAAAATTTATATGGACCAAGGCTGTACTTCTTGCCACGCTGGTATTAACTTAACTAGCGACGGCTACCACCCATTCCAAGTTTCCGGCACTGAAAATGAAAATCTTTTAGCTGGTGACAAAGGCCGTGCAGGTGTTACATTAGAAGCAGCTGAAGGCGACGAATTTGCTTTCAAAGCTCCAACTTTAAGAAACATTGAATACACTGCTCCATACTTCCATTCAGGTATTGTTTGGGATTTAAGAGAAGCAGTTGCAGTTATGAGCTCTGCTCAATTAGGTATTGAATTAACTGATGAACAAGTTGACCAAATAGTAGCTTTCTTAAAATCTACTAACGGTGAGATGCCAAAAGTATCTTATCCAACTTTACCAGCATCTACAATCAATACTCCAAAACCAGACCCAAGCGTTGCTAAATAAGTTTAGGTTTAAAGTATATAAACTGGGGAGCATTTAATGCTCTCCTTTTTTTATAATTAATATTTATTATAATCATTAATAATATAAGTATTCTTTTAAATTAAATAATCTATTATTGAAAATATTATATATTATAAATTAAATTATGTATATGGGTATATTATGAAAAAAATATTATTTATTATATCTATTATAATGTCATTATTTATAATATCATGTAGTAGTGAAAATAGTAGTATTAATACAACAAATGATAAAACATATAAATTACAAGATGATTTTTATGAAGCAGTAAATTATAATACAATAAACAGCTGGCAGATAAAAGAAGATAGTAATCAAACAAGTGTATTATCTTTATTAGCAGATAATAATTATAATATAATTCAAAATATTATATTATCAACTTATAATTGTAAAGATGTTGTAAAAAATAAAGATGATTATAATATTACTGCATTATATGATACTATAAATAATGAAATTATAAGAAATAAAAGTAATTATGGTTTATTAAATGAATATTTAACTAAAATAGATAATGCAAATAATATTAAAGAATTATTATCCATAAGCCTTGAATGTGCTAAATTATATTTCTGCACTTCAATTATGGTTATAGATATTACTGCAGATATAAAAGATGCAACTAAATATATATATGGCAGTATTGTAAATACAGGTTTACCAAAGGAAATATGGCAGTCTACAAATTCATTATATAAAGATGCTTATTTAGAATACTTAAAAAAAATAATGGTTTTAAATGGCACTTCTAGTATATAATCAGAAAACATTATAAATAGTGTAGCAACAGTTATGCAGGATATTGCAAGTGATTCTTTAAGTATAGAAGAAAGTTATGAACCTACTAAAATCTCAAATTATAAAACATTAAATGAGTTTTCTGTATTAATTAATAGTGTTTTATCAGTAGATGATTTAAAAACAATGCTAAATTTAATAGATGATAATACAAATATTTTAGTAATGGATGTAAAAGCAGTAGAAAAAGCAGCAGGCTATCTTAAAGAAGAAAATCTTCAATTAATAAAAAATTATATAAAAGTTTTAATATATGATTCTTTTGCAGAATACATAACCACAAGCCATGAAAAAGCATATATTGAATTTATGAAAAAAGTTAATGGGTATAATGACTACTCAACAGAAAAACATAGAAATACTTTTTCTGCAAAAGATTTTAAAATATGAGCTTGGTAAAAAATATTATGAATCATATTTTAATAACCAAGTAAAAGAAGATGTATTAAAAATAATACAGGAAATAAAAGAGCATATATGGAAAAAGGATAAATAAACAACAGTGGATGAGCAGCAAAACAAAATTAAAAGCTATTAGCAAACTAAATAAAATGAAGTTATCAGTAGATATAGATGAATTTGAAATATGGACGCAAACACTATATGTATATAATTTTAAAACATCAGCAGAAGGTGGAGTATTTATTAATAATATATTAGCTTATCAAAAAGCCATGAATGAATATTACCATAGGGAATATGCAGCAGGTAACTCAGTAAATAAAAATATAATGATAGAAGCTCCCCAGACAGTAAACGCATATTATTTGCCTACTGCTAATAAAATATTAGCAGGAATTATTGCAAGCACCAGTATACAGCATTGAAAGCAGTATGGAAGAAAAAATAGGAGGTGTAGGAACAATTATTGCCCATGAAATAACTCATGCTTTTGATTATAGTGGAAGCCAGTTTGATGAAAATGGTAATCAAGCTAACTGGTGGCAGGAAACTGATAGAGAAAATTTTATAAAAGAAACACAAAAAATAGTAAATTATTATAATGGTTTTAAACTAAATGACCAAAATATAAACGGCATCCTTACATTAAGTGAAAATATTGCAGATTTAGGGGCAGTTACCTGCATAACTGAATATGCTTTAACAAATCAGCTTAACCTTAAAGATGTATACATTGCTTATACAAAATTATTAGCTATAAAAATTCGCCCTGAAGCATTATTAAAACAGATTTTAAAAGATGTGCATTCTCATGCAAAAATAAGGGTAAATGCGGTGCTTTCTGCTACGGATGAATTTTATACAGCTTTTGATATTAAAGAAACAGACGGTATGTATATACCAAAAGAAGAAAGACCTTCACTTTGGTAAAAAATGTTAAATACAACTTAAGGGCATATAATATATGCCCTTTTTTTACACTGTATAAGTAGCAAGATTGCCAGATTTAAGGGCGTTTTTAATTATCTGCATTTGCTCATAGGGGCTTATGGCAGTTTGAGCGTATTCCTGCATTAAATTATAACCTTCTATCATATCTTTTTTATGTTCTTCTAAATTATAATTTTTACTGGCAGTTGTTGAGTTTTTAGCTGCATAAGTAAAAAGCTCCACATCATCATTTTCAAAAGCCATTAGCATATTATGAAGTGATGATGAAGAAAGTTTTGTAACACTAATACCACCCTTATTGGAAAAAAATTCAGAAGCAGAAAGTTTTAGCCCAGTATTTGATTTTTCAATGGTATTAATAGAATAGGGCTGGTTTTTTGCCTTTGCTTCAAAAACCATATCCCAGTATTCATCATTATTCATTGACTGATTTTTATATTTTACATACTCATTGGCAGTTAAATTATCTTGTAAAAGGTTTTTTCCTCTAGCTAAAATATTTTTATTATAAAAATAAGCTTCCACATCTTCCACTGTTAGTTTTGCAAGCCTTGAAGCATCTGTAAGCCCCATTTTTTCGCCCATTTGCACAAGCAGTCCCCAGGAAACATCATCCATTTCCACATTATCAGGCTTTGTAACTTCCTTTCCTTTTTTTACAATTTCTGCCATATAATTATCAGTAATTAATGAGCTTGAGCTGTTACTGCTTGAACTTTTGCCATATGTTGAAGCTTCTGCTTTACTAGCAGATGATTTAGAAATAGATAAAGAATCAGCTTTGGTGTTACTTTGAGTATTATTAATAGAAGTAATACTATTTTTTTCATTATTTTTAGCAGCTTCATAAGCTTTTGAAGCATCATTTATACCAGAAGACTGGTTATAGTTTATTTCATTAATAGACATAGCTACCCCCATTATTAAATTTATCGGCTAATAATGGGGATAACTTAAATAAAATTAATTGCCGTATTTTTCGTTATGCTGGCTCATATCTAGCCCAATTTCTTCATTTTGTTCTGAAACCCTAAATGGTATAAATTTATTGATAACAAAATAAAGTAAATAACTTACCGCAAAGCTATATACAACAGTAATAACTAAAGCAACAATATGCATAAGAAATTCATGGGTATTACCTGCAAGTAAACCATTTACAAATACACCAGTTAATAAGCTGCCTACAATACCACCAACACCATGAGTTGGAAATACATCAAGAGCATCATCTACTGTATTTGCAAATATATGTATAGATATATTACATATTAATGCAGTAATAAATCCAATAAAAAAAATTTTTTGTTTCCATTTTAATGTTA
>CAMEOC010000074.1 GCA_945929285.1 uncultured Mucispirillum sp. | reverse complement strand
CCTTGAGTACCTACTTCATTATATCCTAAATTTTCCATAACATTTCTAGCAAGCCTTGTATACCTTACTTTTGGGCTTTGTATATCTATTTCACTGTCTAATTTAGGCATAGTGTAGCCTATTTTATCATAGCCTGCTATTCTTGCCACTTCTTCTGCAATATCACATTCTTTTGAAATATCATCTCTAAAGGTTGGTATAGTAGATATAAGTTTATCGCTATCTACTCTTGTTTCAATACTTAAGCTGTTTAATATTTCTGCCATATAATCAACTGAAAAATCTGTGCCTAAAAGCCCATTGATTTTAGAAGCACTAGATATTACCTGCCTTTTTTCCTTACTGCATAAATTAACTCCAGCTTTACCAGAAACTACTTCCCCGCCGCATATTTTAGCTATTAAATAAGCTGCATAGTCTGCTATTTTTTCAGTTACGCCGTAATCTATGCCTCGCTCATATCTGTATGATGAATCAGACGATAAGCCAAGCTTTTTACTGGTTTTCCTAACCCCAGTAGGCTCAAAATAAGCACATTCTAATAAAACAGTGGAAGTATCACTCATAACAGAAGTATATTCTCCGCCCATAATACCTGCAATGGCTAAAGGTTTTGAATTATCTGCAATTACAAGCATATCACTGTTTAATTTATATTCTTTGCCATCAAGAGCAGTAATTAATTCATTTTCTTTAGCATTTCTAACTATTATGCCTTTATCAATATTTCTAATATCAAAAGCATGTAAAGGCTGACCGTATTCCATTAAAATGTAGTTTGTAACATCTACAATATTATTAATAGGGCGAACACCTGCTGCCCTTAATTTTGCCTGCATCCATAAAGGTGAGCTGCCAATTTTTACTCCCTTAATAACCCTTGCAAAATAAATTGGGCATTTTTCCTTTTCTTCTATATTTACACTAACATAGTCTTCTACTTTTTCATTATTTTCCACTAAGTTATATTCTGGGTATTTTAAAGGTTTATTAAATACAGCAGCTGCTTCTCTTGCAACCCCAATAACAGAAAGCCAGTCTGGCCTGTTTGGTGTAGCATTAAATTCTACAATAGTATCTCCTGTGCCTACAACTTCATTTATATCTTTACCAAGTGGAGTATCACTTGGAAGCACCATTATACCGTTATGCTCATCAGTTAAGCCCAGCTCTCTTTCAGAACATATCATACCAAAAGATTCTACACCACGAAGTTTTGCTTCTTTTATTTTAATATCCCCAAGCACAGCCCCAATTTTTGCAAAAGGCACAATTTGCCCTTCTGCCACATTAGGTGCACCACATACAACTTGATATTCCTGCTCTCCGTCTGTTACCTTGCATACATTTAATTTATCTGCATTTGGGTGTTTTTCTTTATGCAGCACTTTTGCTGTAACCACATTTGAAAGGGCAGCAAGCTCATTAAACCCTTCTGCTTCAAGGCCTGCTAAAGTAAGCTTATCTGCAATCTCTTTAACAGAAGCATTTTCTAAATCTATATATTCTTTTAACCAATTAATGCTTATATTCATTTTTTCACCTAGAACTGTTTTAAAAATTTAAGAGAGTTTTCATAAAATAGGCGTATATCATCAATGCCGTATTTTAAAAGTGCTATCCTTTCAATGCCCATACCAAAGGCAAAACCGCTGTATATTTCTGGGTCTATTCCCACATGTTTAAATACTTCAGGGTTTACCATGCCACAGCCTGCAATCTCTATCCAGCCTGTGCCTTTACACATTCTACAGCCTTTTCCTCTGCAGTGCACACAGCCCATATCCACTTCTGCAGAAGGCTCTGTAAATGGGAAAAAGCTAGGGCGAAGCCTAACATCTAAATCATCACCTAATATGCGGGAAATAAAAAGTTTTAATGTGCCTTTTAAATCTGCCATGGTAATGCCTTTATCCACCACAAGCCCTTCTATTTGGTGAAACATTGGGGAGTGGGTTTGGTCGTAATCACACCTGTATACTGCCCCTGGAGCAATTATTTTTATAGGTGGTTTTTGGCTTTCCATAACACGCACCTGCACAGGGGATGTGTGAGTTCTTAAAACAATATTATTTTCATCTATATAAAAAGTATCCTGCATATCTCTTGCAGGGTGAGATTTTGGCAGGTTTAATGCTTCAAAGTTATGAAAATCATCTTCTATTTCTGGCCCTTGAGCAACCATAAATCCAGCTGAAGTGAAAACATCAACTATTTCATCATATATTTTTTTAACAGGGTGTAATGAGCCTTTATTAAAAGGATAAGCTGATAATGTAACATCAATATTTTCTTGAGCAATAGCTATATCTTTTAAAGCTTTTTTTATTTTTGATGTTTTTGCATTAAATTTTTCTTCAAAATTATTGCGTAAATTTTGAATAGCTTCCCCCATTTTTGGCCTTTCTTCTGGGGTTAGGGAACCTAAAACTTTATTTAAAAGGCTTATTATGCCCTTTTTACCCATATATTTTATACGGATTTCATTAAGCTCATCTAGTGTGGAGCTTTTTTCAATCTCATCTTCAAATTCAGAAGCTTTTTTTAACTCATCATTATTCATATATAACCCTTTGATTTTAATAATTAAATAAATAACATCACATTTTATATTATTTTAAGAATTTTTGCAAGAATGGAAATGAAAAATATAGAATTTTATATAACCTACTAATAACCAAAAAGAAATTTTAGTTCAGCAAAATATCTTAAATCACCATCTAATCGCAGGCCGTAAAGGTTTTCCTGTTTTGCAAAGAAAAATGGTATATATCCACCATATTCTACACCTGCACTAAAGGCCACTCCCACATGGTGATTTTTAAATATATATTCGTATCCTAAATTTAAGCGGGCTTTATAAGCTATAAGCCCTTTTGTATTATCATATTCCACTTTATATGATGCTGTATCCTGCTTTATTTCAATTTCTCCATAACCTATATGGGCAGCAATACCAAACATAAACCCTTTATATAAATCAAGCTGCATTTCATAAAATAAGCCGCCGCTTCTTGCAAGGGTGTTTAAAACCATTTTTGAATAGCCGCCATAATCACTGCCAGGGTTAGCTGTGCGAGGGCTTGTATATTCATCATAATATATACCAAAATAAGCATATTCTGTAATGGAAGGCTTTGCCACCACTGGAGTATCAAGATAAAGCCTTACATTCCAGGTGGTAGAAGTTACACTAAATTTATCGCCTTCATTTAGCATTTTGCCTTTAACCATAAAAGGACGCATAACTTGAAAATTATTATGCAGGCTTGAATAACTGCCATCTACATATACTTTTGAATCATAGCCAAAAAAAGGTATGGAAAAGCCAAGGGGAAGTTTTATATAATAATTATTGTAGTTTTGTGGGTTTTCCTTTAACTCAATATCTGATTTAGAAAAAATAAAGCGGGAATCCTGCAGTTTTATTTCTGGGGAAAACCTTGAGCCAGACATAAATTTTAAATGAAGCATACCATAAGGCACAATAGGCATAGGGTTATAAGCATCTAAATTATTTACAGAAGAATAGCTAAAGCCAAGCATACCCCCAGAAACTGCCCCTTCAATATAAAGCTTATCCTTTCCCCAAATATTTTCAGTGGAACACCTGTTTACCATAGAAAGAGTTACATCATCATAAAGCCCTTTATCTTTTGCATTTATATTTATATTAAATTTTAATTCCTCTCTTGAAGGAAACCCAAATTCCTGCATAAACTGGTTTTTATCATTAATCTTTCTATCTGGCACAAGTTTTTCAGGTATTTTTACAGGCTTTTTTTTACTTATAATATTATCGCTTACATTATCACTGGCAATAATATTACTTTCAGTAACATTATCTTCAGCATAAACACGGCCTGCCCATAATATACAAATAAAAAAAATAACCCTGAATATCTTCATTACTTTTTACTGTCTTAAAGTTCTTTCCCTAACTAAATGAACAAGCTGTCTTGCTTCCCCTTCTGTATATAAATCATCAGAAAAGATGCCGTCAATTGTTCTAAAAAAACCTTTGCGAACAACTATTTCAGCTTCTGGAAACTTTTGTTTTAAAGCTTCTTCCACATTTTGAATAACTAATGGCAGCATTTCTTTGCCGCCGCATTTTTCTATAGATAAGTTTACTTCAATATACATTTTTCCACTCCTTTTTATATGTTTTGTAAATATAAATATGCTGCAAACTGTTTTGCTAAACGGCCGCTTCTGCCGCCCCTGTCAATTGCATAGCTTTCAGCCTGTTTTTCCCAGTCCTGGGGTATATTTATATTATACTTTTCCAAATACATTTTTACAATATTTAAGTAATCATCTTTTCTTAAAGCATAAAAGCCAATGGATAACCCAAAGCGAGCCTGTAAAGATGTCTGCTCATTGGCTTCATCTCTATCATAAATATCAGCTACTTCCTGGGAAGAACCTGAAACAATATGGCGTTTATTGGATGTGGTACAAAATATTACATTTTTTGGTTTTGATTCTATGCCGCCTTCTATGGCAGATTTAAACCTTCTATATGAGATATCTGATGTATTAAAAGATATATCATCAAAAAACAATATAAATTTTTTACTGCTGTTTTCCCTAATTATTTTATAAAGTTTATAAATTGCACCAACGCTTTCATCAATAAATTCTATGGTTACAAGGTTATCTTTTGCATATTTTAAGGCTAAAAGCTTTAAAAGGGTTGATTTGCCGCTGCCTTTTTCGCCCCATAAAAGCATATTAAGGCATGGGCCTCCTGCTATAAAAGATGCTATATTTTTATCTGCCAATTCCACATTATCTGTAACAGCTAAAAGCTCAGAAAGTTCAATATCACTTTCTATATAAGCAGGTTCTAACTCTCCATTTATATATCTATAAGCTGCACTTTCCAGCATATTATCACCTTAAAAAAATAATTAATGGCAAATGATATATACTTTTTACAATTTTTACAAGGTAAAAAAACACTTTATTATAAATAAATTTATGTTTTATTTGCACAATTATATAATATATTTTCATTTCATTTTTATTATATGTTTGGTTTACTTTAATCAGCAAACCATATAAATATAACTATGTTATTTTTTATATTAACAGGTGAATAATGACTGAAGATACACAAGTTTTACCAGAAAATATTTTGGAAAAGATAAAAAAACAGCATCTTTTTGAAAGCTTATCTACTGAAGATATAAAATCTGCAGTTACCCGTTTTGAAGAAATACATATCTTAACAGGGGAACTTGCTTTTAGAAAAGGTGAACGCTACCATAAAGGTATTTATTTTTTATTAAATGGTGAGATAGTTTTAAGCAGACCAAACTCTAAAATAGAAGTTTCCTGCTACAACTGCCCAGTGGGGCTTTCCACATTTTTAGGCAAAACCATGTATACAATGAATGCCGTTGCCAAATCTGACTGCGATTTATTATTTGTGCATGAGCTTGGTATTTACAGGCTTATGGAGCTTTCTGATGATTTTAGAAGTAAATTAATAAAAGATATTCAACTTAGGCTGACTCAGCTTGATAATTCATCTAATGCTTTTTTAATGCAGTCTGTTTACCAAACGGTGGCAGGAGTTATGAGCTCCCCTGTTATTTCCATACAAACTGGCAAATCTGTGGAAGAAGCAGCAAGGCTTATGGCAGAACATAAAATAAGCAGTTTATTAATTATAAATAGAAAGCAGATTATAAAAGGTATTTTAACAGTTACAAACCTTACAAGAAATTTTCTTGCCTGCCTTTCTGAAAATATGGAAAAACAGGAAGTGGAAAATTATATGGATACTGAGCCTGTTATGTTTCCCCCTGAATTTCCTGTGGTGGAAGCTTTAAATGAACTGCAAATTGCAGGCAAAACCCATGGGGTTGTTATGCAAAACGGCAAGCCTG